>NZ_JAALDW010000075.1:0-5746 GCF_014145055.1 Dietzia sp. DQ11-38-2 | reverse complement strand
CCTGCCGGGCGCCGGTCTGTTCCTGGTCCCACGTTAACTTCAGTACCACCAGTAACACTGATATTCGCAGGTCACGGCCGTAACGCGGGGGCGCTACCTCATCCGTCAATCGACTCGCTTCAGGCGCGCCGGAACGGCATGATCACCTCCATGCGCTCCAGGCTCACCGCGTCACTCGCGACAATCGCCGTCACCTCCGCCACTCTGATCAGTGGTGGGGCCGCCACGGCCTCCGCCCAGGCCCTACCGCCGTTCATCCCGCAGCACGTGGTGGACGGGCTGATCTCCCAGGCCCGTGCCGCGGTGCCGGCCGAGGTGTGGGCGGCGGTCGGCTCGACGGAGATGATGTATCGACCCGTCTCCGGGGGGTTGCGCGAGGGCATCGTCCGCGAGATCGACTCGTACCGGGTGTCGAAGGGTCTCCGCGTCCTCGCCCCCAACGCCGATCTGGACCGCGAGGCTCAGGCCTGGGCCGACAGGCTGGCCGCCCAGGACGCCGTCTACCACAACCAGGCCCTGCTGAGCCGGGGCTTCGGGGAGAACATCGTCGCCGCGGGGACGCACTGCGGGGCCGTATGTCTGGTCGACCTGTGGAAGAACTCACCCGGCCACAACGACAACCTGATCGACCCGGGGTACCGTTCGGCGGGAATGGGGATCGCCTACTCGGCCGGCGGCAAAGTGTTCGTGGTGCACAACTTCGCCTACTGAGTCCGGGCCCGGGCAGCGGGACCGCCGCCAAGCACACCGAACAGACGAGGGAGACCATGTCCGAACGGATAACGCGCGCACTGAGACTCAGGACGGACCCGGGGATCTTCCTCACGACTGTGGCGGTCATCGTCGCTTTCGTGGTGGTCACGTTCGTGGCGGGGGACTGGGTGGGAGAGGTGTTCGGCGCCGCCTCGGGATGGATCATGACCAACCTCGGGTGGTTCTACATCGCCGGGGTCTCGATCTTCCTGCTCTTCCTGCTGTGGATCGCGCTGAGTCGGTTCGGCCACGTCCGGCTCGGTGCCGACGACGAGGTGCCCGAGCACTCCACAGCGGCCTGGTTCGGCATGCTGTTCGCCGCCGGGATCGGCACCATCCTCATGTTCTGGGGCGTGGCCGAACCGATCTCGCACTTCGCCACCCCGCCCCGCGGCGGGGTCGATCCGGGGAGCAGGGAGGCGGCCCAGGAGGCCATGGCCTTCACGCTCTACCACTTCGGGCTGCACACCTGGACGATCTTCGCGCTGCCCGCTCTGGCTTTCGCCTACTTCATCTACAAGCGCAAGATGCCCCCGCGCGTCAGCTCCATCTTCGCGCCCATCCTCGGCAACCGCGTCTACGGACCGATCGGCAAAGCCATCGACGTGGTGGCGCTGGTCGGCACGGTGTTCGGTGTGGCGACCTCCGTCGGGCTCGGCACCCTCCAGATCAACGCCGGACTCAACGAGCTCTTCGGGATCACCGTGTCGCCGCTGGTGCAGGTGCTCGTCATCGGTGTCGTCACCACGGTCGCGTGCATCTCTGTCGCCGCCGGGTTGGACAAGGGGATCAAGCGGCTGTCCACCGTCAACATCGCCATGGCCGTCGCGTTGCTGGCCTTCATCGTGATCGCCGGACCCACCCTGTTCCTGCTCAAGGGGACGGTGGAGACCTTCGGTGTGTACGCCTCGACCCTGCCTGAACTGGCGTTCTGGAACAACGTGTTCCCGGCCGACGGTGACCTGGCGACGTGGCAGAACACCTGGACCGTCTTCTACTGGGCGTGGACCATCACGTGGTCGCCGTTCGTCGGCATCTTCATCGCCCGGATCAGCCGTGGCCGGACCATCCGCGAGTTCGTCTTCGGGGTGCTCGTCCTCCCGGTGGCCTTCTCCATCGTGTGGTTCGGCGTGTTCGGCATGGCCTCGTTCGACATCGAGCTGAACGGGCCCGGTGGACTGGTGGAGGCGGTGGTCGACGACGGTGACATCCCGGGTGCGCTGTTCGCGTTCCTGTCGAACTACCCGCTGGCGACCCTCGTCTCCGGGATCGCCGTGCTGATCGTCGTCATCTTCTTCACCACGTCGGTCGACTCCGCCGCGATGGTCGTGGACATGATGGCCTCGGGGGAGGACGACACCGTCTCGCCGTCGCCGACGCACCAGCGTGTGATCTGGGGCGTCCTCATGGGCGCCGTGGCCGCGACGCTGCTCGCCGGAACCGGAACGGGTGGACTCACCGCCCTCCAGGAGGTCATCACCGTCATCGGTCTGCCCTTCTTCGTCATGGGCTTCGTGATGATGTACAGCCTGGTCAAGGGGATCTCCGCCGATCTGGGCGAACGTACGCCCACTGTGACGAGGCAGTGGGACCGCGCATACTCGCCCGAGGAGTTCGAGAAGAACGAGACCACACCCTCGCCCGAACCGATCGGCCCGCTCCACCGGATCCCGAACGGTGAGGAGGACGACGGCGCGCCGAACCCACTCGAGCAGCCCACCGACCCCGACTGAGATCGTCGTCAGTGTCCTCTCACGTCGAGCATCGTCATCCCCGCGTGCATCTCCCACACGAGGATCTCGGCACCGTCTGTGCAGTCCGTGCCGGCGGTGACCCGTCGGCCGCCCGTGGCGGTGAGCCGCGCGGCGTCGCCGGTCGACAGCTCTCCGCAGTCCTCCAGCTCGACCGAGCCGACGGGCACGTAGAGGTGGAGGTAGGGCGCGTCGGGGAGCTGTACCGACCTGCCCGGATGGAGGCGCGCCGCATGGAGGGCGGAGCTGTCGTTGCGGATGCGGATGGCGGCCCGGTCGGCGTGGGCACGGAGGCCTCCGGCGACGACGGCTAGACGGTTCTCCAGTTCGCCGTGTTCGATCTCGCACTGCTCGTAGCCCGGGTCTCCGCCCGTGGAGTCGGGGACGACCCACATCTGGACCAGGTGGACCGGCTCGGTGGGCGGTTCGGAGTGCTGGATCGAACCGTCGCGCCAGCCGTCATTGCGCTCGGAGTGCAGGATTCCCGACCCCGCGCTCATCCGCTGGGCGAGCCCGGGGTAGATGATCCCGCTATGGCCCTCGGAGTCCTGGTGGACCAGAGAACCGGACAGGACCCAGGTGATGATCTCCATGTCGCGGTGGCCGTGGGTGTCGAACCCGCTGCCCGGCGCGATCCGGTCGTCGTTGTTGACCAGGAGTCGCCCGAAGTGGGTGTTCATCGGGTCCTGGTGTCGGGCGAAGGAGAAGGAGTGGCGCGAGTCCAGCCACCCCCCGCCGGTGTGGGAACGCGTGGACGATCGATGGATTCTGACCTCTGGACCGGACACGGCACCCCCACCCATAGCTGATACAACAGCAATAGTATCGTCGTCCCCACCCTGGCCGGGGCGGGCCGGGCGACCAGAACGGCCGTCCAACTTTTTTCGCTGATGTGACTACGGTCCCCCGCGACCGGGCGTAGGCTGACAGCCGTCAGTGACGGCAGTCACATCTTTCGCTGGGAGGTTTCGATGCTGCAGAACGCTCTGGTCGCCACGCTGCGCGTGGGGGTCGCCACGACCAACGAGGTGGCACACCTCGTCGTCGACAACACGCTGGGCCGTTTCCTCGACACCAACCCGGACAAGGTGCGCTGACCCTCCCGGGGTCTACATCCCGTCGGCGGTGCCCTCACTTCCGCCCAGGGCGTGGTCAGGTTGTTCCGGGGTCTGGTAGATCCGCTTCTGCTCCTCCAGGCCGCGCGAACCCGTCGTCGCGGTCCCGTCCCCGGGGCCGACACTCTGCCCGTCACTGTGGCCACCGCTGCCCGGCGCATCCGGGTCGATTCCGGAGGCGTCCTGCGCGGTCGCCGGATCCGGCGCGCTGCCGTCGCCCACCCGTGTGCCGTCGATCGTGTTGCCCAGGTCCTCCGGGGTCTCGGGGGATTTCTCCGAACTCATGCGGTCCTCCTGTGGTGGTGTGTGCGGGGTGGTGTCGACCCTAACCGCGAGGCCCTCGACGTGCCTCCGGTCGTCACCGCGGGGGCCGCACCGGGGTGACGATCATCCGGCAACGCCTATCCTGGTGCCCATGTCGGACAATCCCTTCGGTCGGGTCATCACCGCGATGGTGACCCCTATGCACGACGACGGCTCGATCGACTTCGACGGTCTCCAGCGACTCGCTGTCCATCTGGCCGACCACGGCCACGACGGACTGCTGGTCAACGGCACGACCGGCGAGTCCGCCACCACGACCGACGAGGAGGACTACGACGCGGTCGCCGCCGTCGTCGACGCGGTGGGAGACCGCGTGGCGGTGATGGCCGGGTGCGGCACCAACGACACGGAGCACTCGATCCGCGCGGCCACCGAGATGGTGAAACGGGGCGCCGACACCCTCCTGGTGGTCACGCCGTACTACAACAAACCCACGCAGCACGGGATCGTCGAGCACTTCCGCATGATCGCCGACGCCGCCGGCCGCCCCGTGATGGCCTACGACATCCCGGGGCGGACCGGTACCGCGCTGGCCACGGACACGATCCGGCGGTTGGCGGAGATCCCGGGTCTGCGTGCGGTCAAGGACGCCAAGGGCGATCTGTTCGAGGCCAGCCGGCTCATGGCCGAGACCGAGCTGCTGTGGTTCTCCGGCGACGACGTGCTCAACCTCGCGTTCCTCGCGCTGGGGGCCACCGGGGTCGTCTCGGTGGTCGGGCATGTGGCCGGTGACGACTACCGGGCCATGGTCGACGCCGTCGACGCCGGCGACCTGCCCCGGGCCCGCGAGATCCACACCCGTCTGATCCCGGCCGTCGACGCGATCATGCACACCTCGCAGGGAGCGATCCAGATCAAGGCCGCCCTCAAGATGCAGGGCCTGATCGGATCCGATCGACTCCGCATGCCTCTGCTCCAGGGCCCGCCGGAGCACCTCGACCGGCTCCGCGAGGGACTGGCCGCGTCCGGGCTCGCCTGAGTCCACCGCGGAACGGGCTACCGGAAGGCCGCCATCTCCGAGCACCGCTCCCAGAGCGCTGCGGCGACGCGCCTGTCGTGGGACGTGCGACTCGATCGGACGATGGCGGGATGCCCCCTCAGCCCACCGAGGCGGTCGGGGCCCACGAACGTCGCGCCCGGCAGGTCCGGCACGGTGGCGGCGTAGAGCACGGACAGCGCGCCCATCTCCGGGGTCAGGCCGGCCCACGAGATCGAGTTGCCCAACTCGAAGAACCGGTCGGCGGCGGGGCGGCCGCTCTGCCGGAGGAGTTCGGTGGCGGTGTACCCGGGGTGCGCGGCCATTGACCGGACCGTACTGCCCTCGCGGCCGAGCCGCCGCTGCCACTCGTAGGCGAGCATGATGCAGGCCAGCTTCGAGTTGGCATAGGCCGCCATGGGTCGGTACCCGCGCAGGTCCATGCTCAGATCGTCGGGATCGACATGCCCCCGCAGGTGCGCGAGTGACCCGAGCCAGACCACGCGATCGGTGAGCTGCGGCAGCAGCCCCTGGGTGAGCGCATGGTGACCGAGTGCGTTGACGCCGAACTGCATTTCGTGGCCCTGGGCGGTCCGTGAGTGCGGGAGGTTCATGACGCCGGCATTGTTGATCAGGACGTCCACCCGGTCCGCGGTCCCGGCGACGAACTCGTCCACCGAGTCGAGGTCGGCGAGGTCCAACCGACGGACCTGCGCCCTGTCCCGGCCCCCGGCCGGCAGCGAGGCCCGGGCGGCCTCGGCCTTCCCGAGGTCCCGGCACGCCATGACCACCCTCGCGCCACGCGCGACGAGGGCTCGCGTGGCGGA
>NZ_JAALDW010000074.1:0-4847 GCF_014145055.1 Dietzia sp. DQ11-38-2 | reverse complement strand
GCGGGCCCGCGAGCTCGGCCGCACGCCCATCGTCGTGGGCGACCACGTCGGCGTGGTCGGGGACCTCACCGGCACCCGGGACACCCTGTCGAGGATCGTCCGGGTCGCCGACCGCAGCACGGTGCTGCGCCGGACCGCCGACGACTCCGACCCGTACGAGCGGGTCGTGGTGGCCAACGCCGAACTGCTCCTCATCGTCGTCGCGGTCGCGGACCCCCCGCCCCGCGCCGGCTTCGTGGCCCGCGCCCTCGTGGCGGCCTACACGGGCGGACTGGACCCCGTCCTGTGCCTGACCAAGGGTGACCTCGACGACCCGTCGGTGTTCGCCGCCGAGTTCGAGGCACTCGACGTCCCCGTCCTGCGGACCGGGATCGACGACGACCTCGGGGCCCTGCACGATCGGATCGACGGCCGGATCTCCGCCATGATCGGCCACTCGGGGGTCGGGAAGTCCACCCTCGTCAACCGTCTGATCCCCGACGCCCACCGGGCGACCGGCGCGGTCTCGGGAGTGGGCAAGGGCCGGCACACCTCGACCCAGTCGGTCGCCCTCGAACTGGGATCGGGGGGCTGGGTGGTGGACACCCCGGGGATCCGGAGCTTCGGACTGGCGCACGTCTCGCCCGACGACGTGGTGGCGGCGTTCTCCGATCTGGACGCGATCGCTCAGGACTGCCCGCGGGGCTGCACCCACCAGGGCCCGCCCGCCGATCCGGAGTGCAGGTTCGACACCGTCATCGACCCCGCGGTCCACCGACGCGCGCTGGCCGTGAGAGAACTCCTCGGCGCCCTGCAGTCCAACGACGCGTGGGCGCTCGGGTCGGATCAGGACTGAGCACGAGCCGCGACCGTCGCGCCGACGCGGTCAGAGCTTGAGCTCGACGTCCCCCAACGCCACCGAGACGCAGGTCTGGATCCGCTCACCGGGTCCGTGGTCGGTGCCGTTGCGCAGATCGCGGACGTGCCCCTCGTCGAGTCCCACGACACACGTCTGGCAGATCCCCATCCGACAGCCGAAGGGCATCTGCACGCCCACCTTCTCCCCGCCCTCGAGGATGGTGGTGGCACCGTCGAGCTCGACGGTCTTGCCGGTCGAACCGAACGTCACGGTCCCGCCCGAGGCCCCGGCGTCCCGGTTGACGGTGAAGCGCTCCACGTGGAGGTCGTCCCGATTCGTGGCTCTGAAGTGCTCGTCGAGCTCGTCGAGCATCGCGTTGGGCCCGCACGCCCATGTCGGACGCTCCGACCAGTCGGGGACGAGGGCGGACATCTGGCGCGAGTCGATGCGGCCCTCCTCGCTGGTCACCCGGAGATGCAGGACGTAACCGGGTTGGGTCTTCTCGAGGGCGCGCAGCTCGTCGTAGAAGAGCGCGTCCTCCCTCTCACGCACCGAGTGCACGTGGACGACGTCCGGGAACGGTTCGGTGACCGAACGGCGGTCCAGGGACCGGAGCATCCCCATGACCGGGGTGATCCCGGAACCGGCGGTCACGAACATCAGCTTGGGAGGGGTCGGCGTCGGCAGGTGGAAGTCGCCCGCCGGTGCCGCGAGACGGACGATGGTCCCGGGCTCGACGGTGCCGACGATGTGGTTGCTGAGAAGTCCCTCGGGAAGCGCCTTGACGGTCACCGAGTACTCGCCGCGGCCGGTGGTGGGGGCCGAGGTCAGGGAGTAGGAGCGCCAGGTCCAGCGGCCGTCGAGAAGCACGCCGATGCCCAGATACTGGCCGGGCTGGTAGTGCGGGGTCGCGCCCCAGCCGGGCTTGATGACCAGCGTGACGGTGTCCTCCGCCTCGCGGCGCACCGACACCACCTCGCCGCGCAGTTCGCGGGAGGACCACAGCGGATAGATGAGCGACGAGTAGTCGTCCATCCGGAGCGGGTGTGTGAGGCGGTTGAGGAATCGATGTGCGGCCCGGGGTTCAGGAACCCTCGCAGCCGCTGCGCGCAGTACACGGTTGAGCCCGCTGGTCGACTCGGTCACTGGTGCCTCCTTGAGACCGGGGACCGCACGACCCGAGGACCGGGCCGACGGTGCCGGAGATGAGAACCTACGGTAGCGGAGGGTAGCGCCTGGCGGGCACCACACGGGCATGATCCCGCCGGACGGGGCCGGGCTCCCCGATCCCTTCTCAGAGCAGATTAAGCAGGAACGGCAGTTCACCCGCGTCGTACCAGGCGAGATCGATGTCGAGGGCGTCCCCCACGGTGAGCTCCGCGTCCTCGTCCCCCAGATCGGCGCGGTCCACGGCCTCGACCGCGGCCTCGACCGCGCCGGCGGCGCCCGCCAGGTCCACGTGGACGGCGGCGATCTCCTCCATCCCCACGGTCCCCCTGGACAGGCGCACCACGGCGGTGTCCAGATCCGGTCGCGGCTGGGTGTCGGCGTCGGGGACGTCCACGCTCACCACCACCCGGCGGTAGGGATGCGTGTCGTGTACCGCACCGGAGTCGATCTCTCCACCCAGCAGCCGCAGCGAGGCGCGGGCCGCCTCGAGGTACGCCACGTGCTCGATCTCCTCCGTGTCCCCCTCGGCGTAGGATTCCACGAGCGCGGGGGTCGCCGCGAAGGCGGTCCCGCTGCGGACGGGCATCTCCCCGCTGTCGAGCAGGGTCTCCAGCATCGCGAGTGTGGCGGGGATGAACAGACGCATGATGGTGCCTTCCTCGGGTGGACGGTGCGGGTCAGCGGGAGGTGCCGGTGAGCTCGTCCAGCGCCGAGGAGATGAGCTCCCCGATCTCCTCCACGTCCGGCACCGCCTGACGGTCCGCGGTGAACCCGCAGTAGACCACCCCCGAGTAACTGCTCATGGACACGGCCAGCGCCTGACCGTCGAGCAGCGCCGGCACGGGATAGACCTCAGCGAGCTCACCGTCACCCCAGAACATCTTGTGCTGCGGACCGGGCGCATTGGTGACGACCAGGTCATAGCTGTCCGACGGCAGCATGATCGCGGCGCGGGAACCCAGCGCGTGCAGGGTGGGCGGGGCGAAACCCGAGAGTCGGGCCAACGACTTGGCACCCACCGCCTGTCTGGGATGCCGCTGGGTGGCCGTCTCCCTGGAGATCTGCGCGAGCCGCATCCTGGGGTTGGGCTCCCCCACCGGCATCCCGATGAGCGCGGAGGCGATCTCCGCCGAGGTCGCCTCCGCGGAGGCCTCGGGACCGTCGGAACCCTCGGCCGTGCCTGACTCCGAGGACACGGCCATCGGGACGATCGCGCGGAGGGTGTCGGCAGTCGAGAGGGGGTGACCGCAGGACAGGATCCACGACCGCAGCGCCCCACAGAGGACTGCCAGGACCACGTCGTTGACCTTGCAGCCGTGGTCCCTCGCGATCGCGCGTGCCCGGTCCAGGGGGAACGACGCCAGCCCGACCCGGCTGCCGCGGGGTCGGGAGGTCCGGAACATCTCCGCCAGTCCCCCGGGCGGGCGCAGGACGGTGAGACTCGCCGCGCCGACCAGACCCCGGCTCGCCCTCTCCACCGCGTTCACCAGACGGGCCGAGCGTCGGACTAGCTCTAGGGGGTCCGTGGCGATGGTGATCAAGGCGTCCAGCACGAGGACCCCGTCGCCCGGTGACGGGACGGGGGTCCAGGTGGCCACCTCGTGCACGTCAGCAGACGCCTTCTCGTCGGTCATGAGGACCTGTGCGAGGTCCACGGCGTTGGGGCCGCCGAGCAGGACGTGGTGGGTCTTGGTGAGCACCGCCAGCCGCCCGTCGCCGAGACCCTCGATGAGGTAGAGCTCCCACAGCGGCCGGCCGGGTTCGAGCGGACGGTCGACCAGCCGGGCCACCAGATCGGCGAGCTGCCGCACCCCGCCGGGAGCCGGCAGGGCGGACCGCCGCACGTGGAAGCTCAGGTCGAAGTCCGGATCGTCGACCCAGACCGCCCGGGCCAGCCCGAACGGGACGTACCGGATGCGCTGCCGGAACCGGGGTGCGTCGGCCAGTCGGGCGTCGACGAATTCCATCACCCGGTCGATGTCCCAGGGATCGTCCCGGGAGACGAGCGCCAGGGAGCAGGAGTGCCGACTCCGTGATCGGGTGGCGTCCCCGAGGAGCAGATCCGCGTCCGCCGTCGCCAGCCTGGCCGCCACCGGTCAGACCGCCTCGTCGAGTCCGAGCAGCCCGCGGATCTCCACGGCCGCGCGGTCGAAGACCTGGTAGAACACCCCGATCATGCCCGTCTGCACCGCGCCCAGGACGTTCTCGATCGCGTCGTCGACCATCACGCACTCGCGCGGCTCCAGCTCGAGGCGTCTCGCCGCCTCGAGGAACGCCTCGGGATCGGGTTTCTCCACCCCGGTCAGCCCGCTGAGCACCACGTGATCGATCCCGTAGGCGCGGGCGTCCTCACGCACCCGGTCGGCACCCGGGCCCTCGGGTTCGTTGCTGAGGACCGCCAGGCGTACGTCGTTGGCACGTGCACCGATGAAGATCTCCCGCCAGCTCTCGCGGTCCTCTTCCGTGCCGTCCAGCACCCCGAAGTAGTCGACAATCAGTCCTCGCATGGGACCAGCCTAGGCAACGCCCGTCGACGGTGCAGAGGTGGAGCCGGAACCGCCCGGTTCGCCCCGCGCGTCACACCACATAGAGGGATGCGAGACCGGCCCGGTTCTCGTCGGAGAGAGCAGGAGTGCACATGGCCCCGACACCAGTGTCATCGACCCCCCGGGAGAGCGCGCAGGACGAATGCCGGGTCAGGCCGCTGCTGTCGACGGAGCCCGGCCCCGACGTCCGTCCGCACGACCGGGCGAGCGGCCCGGTCGCCGACATGATCGCGGTGGCGGTCCCGGTGCCGGACCCGGAGGACGCGGTACCGGTGCCGGCGCGGCGGGCAGCT
>NZ_JAALDW010000073.1:0-3381 GCF_014145055.1 Dietzia sp. DQ11-38-2 | reverse complement strand
GGTGGCCAGGTCGGTGGCCGGGGCGGTGGCCGGGTCGACGCCCCCGGCGAGCGCGAACCGCACCAGCCCGACCTGGGCCTCGATCGCGTCGAGCATCCGCTCCCGCGTCAACCCGGGGCTCATACCCGCGTCGCCGCCTCGTTCGATCCGATCGATCCACTGTCCTCGGTGCCCGGCCGGCGCCGGGTGAAGTCGATCTGCCGCCCCGCGTTGGACACGGCCACCACGGTCCCGGTGCCGAACACGCCGTCCCGGTCGAACAGCGATGCGCTGCCCACCGCCACGCCCGCGTCGCTGAGGTGCTCGTCGGCCTCGATCCCGATGTCGCCCGAGCGGGGCAGACGGGCCAGCGCCACGGTGAGGTCGGCGTTGATGAAGCCGATGCCCTCGTCGCCCCAGTGGGACATGAGGCTGGTGGACTCGGCGAGGGTGACGGCGCGCTGGAAGGGCGTGGCGTCCTCACCGGCCACCACGTCCAGCGGACGCAGCCAGAAGCGTTTGCGCTGGTCATTCTGGTGCGCACCCATGTCGCGGCTCCACGCCTCCCCCTGGTCTCCGCTGCCGAAGAAGACGTTCGATCCCGGCGTGTCCTCGAGCGGGTCCGCCTCGGGCGGGGCCCCGACGCGCCGGCCCGAGCGCCACACGTTCCCGGGTGGCTGCTCGCCCCGGCGCAACTGGACCAGAGTGCCGCGGGCCACGAGAGCGCCCTCCTGCAGCATCCGGACATCGGCGACCCGGATGCGGTTGCCAGCCCGGACCTCTTCCGTCACGGCGAACAGCGGTTCGGTGCGGACCGGCGCGAAGAGGTCCACGGTGAGTCGGGCGGGGTGGAACCCCTCCGCCCCGTGCTCGGACTCGAGCGCACGAGCGGCGGCCACCACCACGGCGGGCCCGTTGACCATCGTGTCCGACCACGCGCTGCGGGCGTACCTGGTGGGGATGTACGCCCCGGAGTCGTCGACAGTGAAGAACGACCGCTCGCCCATGGATTCAGCCCACCATTCCGGTTGAGGAGTTCGCGGGCCCGTGTGGTGTGGCCCGGCGGCCCTGCCCTGCAGCCCAGGACCGCAACACGGCCGCGAGTTGAGTCTCGAAGTACTGCTCGGCGCTGGGGGACTGACGCCACACGCTCAGTTCCAGCGACACGACCCCGTGCAGTGAGGCCCAGATCGCCGTGGCCGCCTCGTGGACGTCCGAGGCCCGGAAGACCCCCTCGTCTACGAGCGCGTCGACGATCTCGAGCAGTGGTTCCCTCCACCGGGGGTCCCGGCGGCCCGTCTCGGTGCGGGGCGAACGGACGGGCTCCCCCACCACGAGCGCGTACAGCCCCTGGTTCTCCAGCGCCCACCGTCGGTAGGCACGGCACAGGGATCGCATGTCGGTCTCGACACTGTCGTGGCGCAGTGACTCGCGCAGCGCCTCGGCGAGCATCCGGTCCGCCTCCTCCGCGACCGCCGCGAGCAACCCGGACTTGCCCCCGAACATCGTGTAGATGGCGGTGGTGGAGGTGCCCTGTGAGGCGGCCAGCGGCCGCAGTCCGAGCTTCTCCGGCGCCGCGCTCCGGAGCCGGCGCGTCGCCTCGCGCAGGATCCCCAGCCGGAGGGCCTCGTCGTACTGGGCGTGGGGAGGGGCGCCGGAGGTGCCGCGGGAGGGGGAACGGGTCACCCGGGAAGAGTACGACGACGACGTCGCGATCGCGTCACAACGCCGTGGCGTGTCCACCGAAAACACTGTTGCCGTACCGCCGGCGCGCCGCCCGTCCCCTGCCCCCGCGGTCGCGCCGCGCCTCCCGCGGACGCCGTGACAACGGTGTCCCACCTGCCGTGACGGCGTTCCCGCGGCTCTACGCTGTGACCCATGCCCACTCTCAACCGTCACGATTCCGTCTTCGTCCTCCGCTTCGCCGAGCCGGACGACCCGGCGGACGCCCCGGACAACGCCTTCTCCCCGGAGTTCCTGGACTCCCTCGACGCCGCGCTCACCGAGGTCGAGGCGTCCGAAGGACCGGCGGCACTGGTCACGACCGGGGCCGGGAAGTTCTACTCGAACGGTCTCGACCTGTCGGTCGTCGCCTCCGATCCCACCGGACTGCCCGCGTACGTCTCACGGGCCCAGCGGTTGTTCGCCCGGGTCCTGCGGCTCGAACTACCGACGGTCGCGGCGATCAACGGCCACGCCTTCGGAGCCGGCGCGATGCTGGCCCTGTCTCACGACCACCGCGTCATGCGCGCCGATCGCGGATTCTGGAACCTGCCCGAGGCGCAGCTCGGCATGCCGTTCCCCCCGGGGATGAACGCGCTCATCACCACACGCCTCACGCCCGGGGTGGCGAGCACGGCGATGCTCACCTCGAGGCGCTACCCGGCGTCCGACGCGATCGAGGCCGGGATCGTCCACGAGGCGGCCGAGGCCGACGCGGTGCTGGACCGCGCCGTGGCGGTGGCGGCGGAGATGGCTCCGCTCCGTGGGGCCAACTACGCGGGGATCCGCGCGGGACTCGTCGCCGCCGCCCTGTCGCACCTGGACGCACCGATTACTCAGCTCTGAGCGGACAATTCCCGCGGCGTCACCGCGTCCTTCCACCAATTCCGGTCGCCGACCGGGTGGGGCGTGTCCGCCGGGTGGGGAGACCTGCGAATAGAACGAGGGCCCGCACCCCGTCACCGGGGATGCGGGCCCTCGATTGCGTGGTCAGTTCGCGGCGGCGTAGGCCTCCATCACGTCGGCCGGGATGCGGCCACGGTCGGAGACCTCGAAGCCGTTTTCCCTCGCCCATTCACGAATGATCTTGGTATCGCCCGACGAGGACTTGGCGGCAGCCTTGCGAGCCGGCTTGCCCCTGGTCGCGGTCACGCGGTGACCAGCGGCGATGTACGGGGCCATGACATCCCGGAAGGCTTGGGCGTTCTCGTCGCTCAGGTCGATGGAGTATTCCTTGCCCTCGAAGGCGAACGAGAGGGAATTAGCCTCGTCACCCAGTTCTGTTCCGTCGAGGTCATCGATGTACTTGACCTGGAATTGCTGCGCCACTGTCACTCCCTAGCTGGTTGCCGTTACTACTGCACAACAGTATGCACAATTTCTGCATATTATGCGTGATCACATTAGTTGACCAATGTCGATAATAGTCTGACCTTTACCGTGTCGGGAACTCCCGGTTCGGAGAGGCGGTTAATCCCGCCGAATTCTCTCGATATAACCGGACGATCAGATCGACTATCTCCGGGTTGGCGCCGAGCGGCCGCGAGGTCGCGTCCGCTCCGGCCGCCGCCAGACGATCCGCGAAGAACCCGGGAGCGAGCAGGTGGGTCGCAACGGCCACCCGGCGGTGCCCCCGCTCCCGGAATCCGGCGATCGCGTCGGCGACGGCCGGGGCGGCGG
>NZ_JAALDW010000072.1:0-6603 GCF_014145055.1 Dietzia sp. DQ11-38-2 | reverse complement strand
AGAACAGCACCGCGCCGGTGGCCAGGCCGAGCAGGGCGATGACGGCGCCGACCACCCGAGCCCCCGTTCCCCTCACCAGGGCCACCGCGGCCACCGCGGCCAGAGCACCCAACGCCACCGCGACCAGCGCCGGCTGCCACTGGGAACCCGTCAGGGCCCGTCGGACCTCGCCCGACTGGTCGTTGAACGCGACCACGTCCACCCACACCATGCGGGAGGCGATCCACAACAGGGCGGCTCCGAGCACCAGCAGGACCACCGGGAGGCGGAGACGTGTGCTCTGACTCACCGGCCCTCCCCCGTGGGGTGGGTTCCACCCGTGGACCCCGCGGGCCGCAGGGTGTCCGCGGCCGCGACGGCCCGGAGGACGGCCATGGCCTTGTTGCGGCACTCCTGGTCCTCCGACGCCGCGACCGAATCGGCGACGATCCCGGCACCTGCCTGGACGTAGGCGGTGCCGTCCTTGAGCACGGCGGACCGGATGGCGATGGCCTGGTCGGTGTTCCCGGCGAAGTCGAGGTATCCGACCACTCCCCCGTAGACGCCGCGACGGGTGTCCTCGAGATCCTCGATGATCTGCAGCGCGCGGGGCTTGGGCGAGCCCGACAGGGTGCCCGCCGGGAAGCAGGCGGTCACGGCGTCGATGCCCGTGCGCCCCTCCGCCAGACGACCTGTCACGGTGGAGACCAGGTGCATGACGTGGCTGTACCGCTCGACCTGACGGAACTCGGTCACCACGACGGAGCCCGGCTCGCAGACCCGGCCGAGGTCGTTGCGGCCCAGATCGACCAGCATCAGATGTTCGGCGTTTTCCTTGGCGTCCTCCACCAGGTCCTTCGCGAGCAGGACGTCGTGCTCGTCGTCGTCACCCCTCGGCCGGGTTCCGGCGATCGGGTGGGTCGTGGCCAATCCGTCCTTCACCGTGACAAGGGCCTCGGGGCTCGATCCCACGATGGTGAACGCGGTGCCACCGAAACCGTCGTCTCCCGACCCGTCCGGCACCGTCATCAGGTACATGTAGGGACTCGGGTTGGTGGTGCGCAGGATGCGGTAGACGTCCCTCGGCGAGGCGGAGGTCTCCACCTCGAAGCGCTGGCTGAGCACCACCTGGAAGGCTTCGCCGGAGTAGATCTGCTCGATGATGTCGGCCACCCGCGCGTGATACGTCGACTCGTCGGTGCGACGGATCACCTGCGGGTCCGGGGTGTCGAACACGCTGACCCCGCCGCCGCCCGGCGCCGCGAGCCTCGCCGTCATCGCGTCCACCCTGGCCACCGCGTCGTCGTAGGCCTGCTCGATCCGATCGTCGCTCCCGTCCCAGTTGACGGCATTGGCGATCAGGTGGATCCGGCCCTCGTGGTGGTCGAACGCGGCCAGGTCGGTGGCCAGCATCTGGACCAGCTCCGGAACGTGCAGGTCATCGGCGGTGTCAGGGGCGATCCGTTCGAGACGGCGCACGATGTCGTAGCCGAGGTACCCCACCAGCCCGGACGTCAGCGGTGGCAGGCCCGCGATCTGATCGGTTCGCAGCAGATCGAGGGTCCGGCGCAGGGCGTCGAGCGGGTCCCCTCCCGTCGGTGCGCCGGCGGGCACGTGTCCCCACCACATGGCCTCGCCCGTCTCGTCGACGGTCAGCGCGGCGGCCGAGCCACAGCCGATGAAGGACCACCGTGACCACGATCGACCGTGCTCGGCCGACTCGAGCAGGAAGGTCCCGGGTCGGTCGTCCGCGAGTTTGTCGTACGCGGACAGCGGGGTCTCGGAGTCGGCCAGCACCGTGCGCACCACGGGGACGACCCGGTGACCGGCGGCGAGCGCCCGGAACTGCTCGAAGGCGGTGGTCGTGGTACTCATCCGACGACCCGGCCGCCGATCCCGAACGAGTCGCGCGGCATGTCGTTGACGTGCACCCAGACTTTGGCCGGGTCCTTGCCCGAGGCCTCGGCGTAGGCGGCGGTGACGGCCTCGATCACCCGCGCCTTGGACTGCGGGTCCATCCCGTCGAGCTGGTTGATCTGGATGAAGGGCACAGGATCATTCCTCCCCGAGGAGTGTGTGGGTGTCAAAACAGCTCCGCGTGCCGTTGTGGCAGGCGGCCCCGGTCTGGTCCACCTTCAACAACACGGTGTCGCCGTCGCAGTCGATCTCCACGCTGCGCACGTGCTGGACGTGACCGGAGGTCTCCCCCTTGACCCACCGCGTCCCCCGCGAGCGCGAGAAGTACACCCCGCGCCGCGTGGCCAGGGTCTCGGCGAGAGCGGCGTCGTCCATCCACGCCATCATCAGGACCCGGCCGTCGGACGCGTCCTGCACCACCGCCGCGATCAGGCCGTCCGCGGTGCGCGTGAGCCGGTCGGCGACGGACGGGTCCAGGACCGGATCGCTCATCGGACCGTGACCCCCTCGGCCGCCATGGCCTTCTTGACGTCGCCGATGGTCATCTCACCGAAGTGGAAGACACTGGCCGCGAGAACCGCGTCGGCTCCGGCCGCGACGGCGGGAGCGAAGTGCTCCACCGCACCGGCCCCGCCCGAGGCGATCACGGGAATGGTCACCGCCGCACGCACCGCACGGATCATGTCCAGGTCGAATCCCGCCTTGGTGCCGTCGGCGTCCATCGAGTTGAGCAGGATCTCCCCCACCCCCAGGTCCTGTCCGCGACGGGCCCACTCGACGGCGTCGATGCCGGTGCCCCGACGGCCACCGTGGGTGGTGACCTCCCAGCCCGACGGCGTGGGTGGCTCTCCCTGGGGAACCGTTCGCGCATCGACCGACAGGACGATGCATTGCGAACCGAAGCGCCTGCTGAGCTCGTCGAGGAGCTCGGGACGCGCGATGGCGGCGGTGTTGACACTGACCTTGTCCGCGCCCGCCCGCAGGAGTTGGTCCACGTCCTCGGCGGTACGCACCCCGCCCCCCACCGTGAGGGGGATGAAGACCTGCTCGGCCGTGCGGGTGACCACGTCGAGCATGGTTCCGCGGCCCGAGGACGAGGCCGTGACGTCGAGGAAGGTCAGCTCGTCCGCGCCCTGCGCGTCGTAGGCGGCGGCCAGCTCGACCGGATCCCCGGCGTCCCGGAGGTCGAGGAAGTTCACGCCCTTGACCACGCGGCCCGCGTCGACGTCGAGGCACGGGATCACCCGGGTGGCGAGTGTCATACCCGGGTCACCGTTCCCCGTCGAGCCACGGGCGGTTGCCGTCCGGCCCGGGGGTGGCCCGGCGGCGTCCGGCCTCGAAGAAGTTCCCGGGCTCGCCCAGCTCGCGGATGGTGCCGAGCACCTCGGCGTGGGCCCGCGGGCCGGCCGCGAGGATCGACTGGGAGTCGATCGACCACGGCTCACCGGCCAGGTCGGTGACCACTCCACCCGCCGCGCGGATGTGGGAGGCGCCCGCCGCGTTGTCCCAGGCGTAGTTGCCGAAGCTCACGGCGGCGGACAACCGGCTCGAGCCCACGAACGACAGGTCGACTCCCGTCGACCCGAACTTGCGTGTGCGCGCGGCGTCGAGGGTGAGCTGCTCGAACACCTCCCGGCGGTAGGCCGGCGGATAGGTCGTGCGGGCCCCCGTGTTGAGCGACCCGAGGCCCAGCGCCACGTCGCGGATGGAGACGTCGGCGATCCGCGGGATCTCCTCGTCGTTCTCCTTGAGCGGACCCCCGGCGATCGAGGTGAACCGCATCCCGAGCAGCGGGAGCCAGGTCAGGCCCAGAACGGGCTGCCGCTCGTGAACCAGCGAGACGAGGATGCCGGTGGTGGGTATGCCGAGGGAGTAGTTGGCCGTGCCGTCGATCGGGTCGACCACCCAGAGGGTCCCCTCGTTGACCGGCGGCCCGCCGTACTCCTCCCCGTGGACCTCGAGGCCGGTCCCCTCGCGCAGGGCGTCGGAGATCCGGCGTTCGAGCTCGAGGTCGAGCTCGGTCGCGAAATCGTTGCGCGAGCCCTTGACGCGGGTGCCCTCGGCGCCGAGACCCTCGACGAAGCGGGGGGTGACCTCCTCGAGGACGCGGGCCGCCAGTGCCAGCGCCTCCGCGGGGTCGACGGACAGGTCCGTCGGCAGGGTGTTTCCGGTCTGATCGGTCATCTCGGGCCTCCTGCTCGAGGTCAAACGGTCGGATGGAGCCACCGGCTGGTCACCGGTGGCTCAGCGGGCGCTCACCGCGGCGAGCGCCTCGGGGAGGGTGAAACGGCCCGCGTAGAGGGCCTTGCCCACGATCGCACCCTCGACGCCCTGGGGCACCAGCGTCGCGATGGCCTCCAGGTCCGCCACGGACGACACCCCTCCCGACGCCACCACGGGCGCACCCGTGACCGCGCACACCTGGGAGAGCATCTCGAGGTTGGGGCCGTTCAGCATCCCGTCCTTGGAGACGTCGGTGACGACGTAGCGCGCGCAGCCGTCCTTGTCGAGACGCTCCAGCACCTCCCAGAGATTGCCGCCGTCGGACACCCACCCGCGGCCACGGAGTCGGGGTTCGCCGTCGATCACGCGCACGTCCAGGCCCACCGCGATGCGGTCCCCGTGGCGGGCGATCGCGGAGGCGCACCACTCCGGGTTCTCCAGCGCGGCGGTCCCCAGGTTCACCCGCGCGCACCCGGTCGCGAGCGCGGCCTCCAACGAGTCGTCGTCGCGGATCCCCCCGGACATCTCGACCCTGACGTCGAGCGCGCCGACGACCTCGGCCAGGAGCTCGCGGTTGGTCCCTCGACCGAAGGCGGCGTCGAGGTCCACCAGGTGGACCCACTCGGCGCCGTCCCGCTGCCACTGCATCGCGGCCTCGAGCGGCGAACCGTACGAGGTCTCGGTTCCGGCCTCCCCCTGCACCAGACGGACGGCCTGCCCGTCGGCGACGTCCACGGCGGGCAGCAGTTCGAGGTGAGAAGCGTTGGTCACGGGCATCAGCGTAGTCCGTCCGCCCGGGGCGGCTCCCCATCGCCCTCGGCCGGTCCCGACGCGCGCGACGGCTCCTCGAGGTGCGCCTCGCCGCCGAACTCCGCCTCGTCACGTGGCTCATCCCCGGTCTCGTCTCCGTACTCGGCACGGATAGCCCGGTCGGTGAGCCGCGCGGACACCACGCCCATCGCCACGACGGTCAGGAGCACACCGGCCACCGCGGCCACGGCGCGACCGGCCGGCGGAAGCGGGAGCAGCGCCACCGCCAGGGCGGTCAGACCGAGCGACACCACTCCCGCACCGCAGACCCCCAGCGCGAGGGCCGCGAACGACACGGGCGCCGGGCGAGCCCGGCGGTCAGCCAACGGATCGGATCCAGTTCTCGAGCAGATGCAGGCCGGCGTCACCCGATTTCTCGGGGTGGAACTGGGTGGCCGACAGGGGGCCGTTCTCCACGGCGGCGACGAACCTCGTGCCGTGCCGGGCCCAGGTGACATCCGGTGGGGTCAGGTGGTCGGACGGCTCCATCGCCCACCGTTGCACGCCGTACGAGTGGACGAAGTAGAAGCGCTCGTCCGAGGGCATGCCGGCGAACAGCACACTGTGCTCGGGCGCCTCGACGGTGTTCCACCCCATGTGCGGCAGCACCGGCGCCTCCAACCGCTCCACCACACCCGGCCACTCGCCGCATCCCGCCGCCCCGGACTCGGCGTGCTCGCCGTCCGAGAACTCGGTCCCCCGCTCGAACATGACCTGCATCCCGACGCAGATTCCCAGGACGGGTCGACCGCCGGCGAGGCGTTCGCCGATGATCCGTGGTCCCTTGACGGCCCGGAGGCCCTCCATACACGCCGCGAACGCTCCGACCCCCGGGACGACGAGGGCGTCCGCCTCGGTGGCCACCTCGGGGTCGGAGGTGAGCTCGACCCGCGCACCGACACGCTCCAGCGCGCGGTGGGCGGAGCGGAGGTTGCCCGAGCCGTAGTCGAGGAGCGCCACCCGCGGGGCCAGTGAGGTCATGACCCCACTTTATCGTCCCGGTGCAGCACGGTCAGATCACGCGCGGGCCGGGTGCGCCGGGCGCCCACCGCCGCGGGGCCGCCCACGACGAGGACGATTCCCGCCGCCACCATGAACAGGACCACGTAGCCGAAACCGGCGACCGCTCCCATGACCACCGATCCGAGGCCCGTGCCGGCGTCGAAGGAGATGTTCCACGAGGCGGACGCGGTCCCCAGGCGCGAGCGCGGCATCCGCTCGAAGGACCCGACGAGCGCCTCGTTCTGCACGGCGCCGAACCCGAGTCCGAACACCACGGTGGGGGCGATGAACCACCACGGGCTCGCCGACAGCGTGAGTAGGCCGGCGATCCCGGCCATGCCGAGCGCCGAGAACGCGAGCCCGGGCCAGACCAGCGCGCCGGGTCCGCGCCGATCGGAGACGAGGCCGGCGAAGGTGCGGCCGACGATCACGCCCACCCCGAGGAGCCCGAGACCGACTCCCGCGACGACCGCTCCGCTCCCCGAGACGATCGAGTCCAGGGCGGGTGAGAGGAAGGACGCGGCGGCGCCGTAGGGCAGGGAGACCGCCACCATGACGAGGAACGGGCCCGCGAGCAGCACGATCATCGCCCGGCGGCCGAGCGCGGAGGGGTCGGAGGGCCTCGCGGGGGCCGGGTGCACGTCGGGGAGTCGTGCCGCGGCGAGAAGGCCA
>NZ_JAALDW010000071.1:0-4295 GCF_014145055.1 Dietzia sp. DQ11-38-2 | reverse complement strand
CGTGGACCCGTGGCCGTGGCCCCGCTGCTCGAGATCCGGGGCAGGGTCCGCGACGCCGCCGGATTGGACGCGCGGGCGAGGTCCGGCAACCTCTCGGGCCGGATCAGGAGACGATCGCCGGACACCTTGATCCGGGCTACGCCAGGGGCGCCGTCGACGGTCGCCGAGGTGCTCAGGACGCCGGCGACCGTCCTCGTGGTGGATGACGTCGTCACCACGGGGGCCACGGCCGCCGCGTGCGTCGGTGCGCTGGGCGAGGGCGGTCTGCGCGTCGACGGCGTCATCGCGGTCACCGCCGCCTGAGGGCGAGGGTGACTTCCGGACGACTTGAGCCTACTGCGGTCCGGTGCACAGGCGACCGGGTATCGTAGGTCGCGGACGGGGTTCACCAGCGCGTTCACGAGAATTCAGCCGATGGTGTCCCACGTCCGGAGAGTGTCCACTCAGCCATGTGGGTTGGCCCCTCGACCGGGGTCCCGGGCGGTAACCGGGCCGGTCTCCGGGGCCCGCCGCAGGCCCGATGAGGAGGAGCTTCGATGGCGAAGACCCCCGCAGTCCTGCTCGACCCCGCCACCTTCGACGGTCCGTCGACCGACGACCCCGGTGCCCCTGAAGCGCAGGTGACCATCAAGGGCCGGAACGTCGAGGTCCCCGACCACTTCGCGACCCGGATCCACACCAAGCTCGCGAAGATCGAGAAGATCTCGCCGGCGATCACCCGGTTCGACGTGGTGCTGTTGCACGAGAAGAATCCACGACTGGCCAAGGCCAGCCAGCGGATCGAGATCACCCTCAAGGGCAAGCCGGGCGTCGCCCGCGCGGAGGCCGCCGAGGACACCTTCTACGCCGCTCTGGAATCGGCGGTGGCCAAGCTCGAGCGGCAGATGCGCAAGGCCCGCACCCGGCGGAAGATCAGCCACTCCGGTCACCGTCGGCCGCAGTCCGTCGCCGAGGCCACCGCTGAGCTCGCGCCCGAGGCCGCACCGGCGGACGTGTTGGATGAGTACGCCGACGGGCACGACGATCAGCTCCCCGGCCAGATCGTGCGCCGCAAGGAGCACGACGGGACCCCGATGTCGGTCGACGACGCGCTCGAGAAGATGGAGCTCGTGGGACACGACTTCTACCTCTTCCGCGATGCCGAGTCCGGGCGCGCCACCGTCGTCTACCGGCGGCACGCGTTCGACTACGGGCTGATCACGCTGAGCGACGAGGCCTGACGGTCACGGCTCGCACGCCCCGGGGGCGGTCCGGTCCGAATGGACCGGGCCGCCCGCGGCGTGTATCCGGGGCCCAGAGCACCTAGGATGGACCGAGGGCCCGCGTGGACCCCGCGCAGGTAGCCAGAATTCCGATCACCCCGACCACGAGGACGTTCGAGACTGTGTCCATCCTTTCCAAGCTGCTCCGAGCCGGCGAAGGTCGAAAGCTCAAGCGGTACAGCGCTCTCGCCGATTACGTGGACACCCTGTCCGAGGCGACGGAGACGCTGACCGACGACGAGCTCCGCGCCAAGACCGACGAGTTCAAGGCTCGGCTGGCGAAGGGTGAGACGCTCGACGACCTGCTGCCGGAGGCGTTCGCGGTGGCCCGCGAGGCCGCCTACCGGGTGCTCGGGCAGCGGCCGTACAAGGTGCAGATCATCGGTGCCATCGTCCTGCACACCGGCGCCGTGGCGGAGATGAAGACCGGTGAGGGCAAGACCCTGACCTGTGTGCTGCCCGCCTACCTCAACGCCCTGTCCGGCCAGGGCGTCCACGTGGTCACGGTCAACGACTACCTGGCCAAGCGCGACGCCGAGTGGATGGGTCGCGTCCACCGGTTCCTCGGGCTGTCCGTCGGAGCCATCCTCGGCGGCATGACCCCCGCGCAGCGGCGGGAGTCCTACGCGGCCGACATCACCTACGGCACCAACAACGAGTTCGGCTTCGACTACCTCCGCGACAACATGGCGCACGACACCGCGGAGCTGGTCCAGCGTGGCCACAACTACGCGATCGTCGACGAGGTCGACTCGATCCTCATCGACGAGGCGAGGACCCCGCTGATCATCTCGGGCCCCGCCGACGGGTCGAGCAAGTGGTACGGGGAGTTCGCCCGTATCGCCCCCCTGCTCGAGGAGGGCACGCACTACGAGGTCGACCGGAAGAAGCGCACGATCGGTGTGACCGAGCAGGGCGTCGAGTTCGTCGAGGACCAGCTCGGGATCGACAACCTCTACGAGGCGGCGAACTCGCCGCTCGTGAGCTACCTGAACAACTCCATCAAGGCCAAGGAGCTGTTCACCAAGGACAAGGACTACATCGTCCGCGACGGCGACGTGATCATTGTCGACGAGTTCACGGGGCGGGTCCTCGACGGGCGCCGCTACAACGAGGGAATGCACCAGGCCATCGAGGCCAAGGAACGGGTGGAGATCAAGGCCGAGAACCAGACCCTGGCCACCATCACCCTGCAGAACTACTTCCGTCTCTACGAGAAGCTCGCGGGGATGACCGGTACGGCCGAGACCGAGGCCGCGGAGCTCTACTCCATCTACAAGCTCGAGGTCATGCCGATCCCGACCAACCGGCCGATGGCGCGCGAGGACCTGGCCGACCTCATCTACAAGACCGAGGAGTCGAAGTTCGCCGCGGTGGTGGAGGACATCGCCGAACGCGTCGAGAAGAAGCAGCCGGTTCTCGTGGGCACCGCGTCCGTCGAACGCAGTGAGCACCTGTCGAGGCTGCTCACCCGCAGGGGCATCAAGCACCACGTCCTCAACGCCAAGTTCCATGCGTCCGAGGCCCAGATCATCGCCCAGGCCGGTCGCCCGGGTGCGGTCACCGTGGCGACCAACATGGCCGGTCGTGGAACCGACATCGTGCTCGGTGGCAACCCGGACATCATCGCCGACCTCAACCTGCGTGAGCGCGGACTCAACCCCGTGGACACTCCGGAGGAGTACGAGGAGGCATGGGACGCCGAGATCGAGCGCATGCGCAAGCTCAGCAAGGAGGAGGCCGAGCGGGTCCGCGAGGCCGGCGGTCTCTATGTCCTGGGCACCGAGCGACACGACTCCCGGCGGATCGACAACCAGTTGCGCGGCCGCTCGGGTCGCCAGGGTGACCCGGGTGAGTCCCGGTTCTACCTGTCCCTGGGTGACGAGCTCATGCGTCGCTTCAACGGCGCGGCCGTCGAGGCGATCATGAACCGGTTGAGCCTGCCCGACGACGTGCCGATCGAGGCAGGCATGGTCTCGCGGGCCGTAAAGAACGCCCAGACACAGGTCGAGTCGCAGAACTTCGAGATCCGCAAAGACGTCCTCAAGTACGACGAGGTGATGAACCAGCAGCGCACCGTCATCTACGGCGAGCGCAAGCGGATCCTCGAGGGCGAGGACATCACCGACCAGGTCGAGTCGATGATCTATCAGGTGATCAGCGCCTACGTCGACGGCGCCGCCGCCGAGGGGTACGTCGAGGACTGGGACCTGGACAAGCTCTGGGACGCGCTCGGGCAGCTCTACCCGGTCTCGATCACCGCGCAGTCGATCATCGACGGCGACGAGTACGGGGCGTCGGGCGACCTGTCGGCCAAGAACCTCAAGGACGCGATCCTCGACGACGTCTTCGCCCGATACGACGAGCGCGAAGCCGAGATCGAGGGCATCGGCGGCGAGGGCGCGATGCGCCAGCTCGAGCGATCGATCATGCTCCAGGTCCTGGACCGGAAGTGGCGCGAGCACCTCTACGAGATGGACTACCTCAAGGAGGGCATCGGGCTGCGTGCCATGGCCCAGCGCGACCCCCTGGTCGAGTACCAGCGCGAGGGTTACGACATGTTCGCGGCGATGATGGACGGGGTGCGCGAGGAGACCGTCGCGTTCCTGTTCAACGTCAAGGTCGAGGCCGGTCAGCAGCAGAAGTCGGTGGCGGCGCCCTCTGCGGCGCAGGCCGCGTCGCTCGCGGGTGCCAATCCGATCCTGCAGGCCGCGGGCACGGGCCGCGACGTGAGCGACGATCAGATGCAGTTCTCGGGCCCGTCGGAGACGGGTGAGGCGCAGCTCGTCGACGAGAGTGTCCCGGCCAACCGTGCCGAGCGTCGTTCCCGGGAACGGCAGGACCGGCTCGACCGCCGGGAACGAGCGGCCAAGGCCGCGTCCCGCGGGCGCAAGGGCTGACGGCCCCTAGACCAACCGGAGGGCCGTGCAGGTCGCCCCGGTATCGGTGACCCGGATGCGGGCCGCGACGGCGAACAGTCTCGGCCCGCGGGCGTACGTGGCGCAGACCTCGTAGTCCCGGCCGCCGCCGCCC
>NZ_JAALDW010000070.1:0-2527 GCF_014145055.1 Dietzia sp. DQ11-38-2 | reverse complement strand
CGCGGTGCCACCACCGGGCGGCTCGCCGTGCACCCCGGCGAGCATCCCGTCGTGGACCCCCGTGAGGACCTCACGCGCGGCGTCGTCGTCGGACCGGTACTTCAGTAGGGCGGCGGCCAGCACCCAGCCGAGCTCCGGGCTGTCCGGTTCCCACACGGACGCGGCCCGCGCCGCGTCCACCACCTCGGAGATCGACGGGGCCTTACGCAGGGGCATCTCACGCAGTCGGCGCGCCTTGTCCACCACGTCGGCCGCGACCGGTTCCGACACCTCGGGCGCCCGGGACCGGACGATCTCCGTCTCCCTCGCGGCGTCCGGGAAGTCCACGTGGAAGTGCAGGCACCGGCGCTTGAGGGCGCTGGACAGCTCCCGCGTGTCATTGGAGGTGAGCACCACCCAGGGAGTCGTTCGCGCGCGAAAGGTCCCGAGCTCGGGGATCGTCACCTGCTTCTCCGCGAGCACCTCCAACAGCATCGCCTCGAGCGACTCCTCGGTGCGGTCGATCTCGTCGATGAGCAGGACGACCGGGTCCTCGGAGGTGATGGCCTCGAGCAGCGGCCTGGTCACCAGGAAGTCCTCGCCGTGGATCCCCACCTCCATCTCCGCCAGCGCTGCCGAGGCGGCGCCGAGGTCCTCGTGAGCCTGCAGTTCGGCCGTGATCCGGTCCCGGAGCATCTGGACGTGCAGCAGCTGCTTGGCGTAGTCCCACTCGTACAGCGCCCGGGCGTCGTCCAGGCCCTCGTAACACTGCAGCCGGACCAACCGACGCCCGAACGCGGTCGCGAGCGACTTGGCCAGTTCGGTCTTCCCCACACCGGCCGGGCCCTCCAGCAGCAGCGGCCTGTCGAGGACCGTCGCCAGGTGCACGACGGTCGCCAACTCCCGGTCGACGATGTACCCCGTCGCCCGCAGCGCCTCCCGGAGGAGGTCGACGTCGATCGCCGCGTCAGCGGTTCCCGCCTCGTCGGGGCGGTCTGGGATGACACCCATGGTCGGGCCCTTTCCGTCCTCGCCGATCAGTAGGAGCCGGTCATGGCGTGCTCGACCATGGGGATCAGGGACTCGACCGTGGACTCGCGCGGGTTGCCCGGGGTGCACGCGTCACCCATCATGTGCTCGGCGATCCTGCGGACGTTCTCCGCGGAGGTGTCGATCCTGTCGCCCTTGCCCTTGTACTTGCCCGTGTCCATCTGGTTCTTCTCGTACAGCCCCGGCGTGATCTGGCTGAAGTTGTCCGGGATGCCGACGTCCTTGGACAACCGGATGGCGGCCTCCACCGCGGCGTCGGCCGCCTGGACGGTCGTCATGTTCCGGGTGTCCACGCCCATCTGCGGGGCGAGTTCGGCGTACCGCTGATAACGGGCCGGCAGGTTGTACTCCCACACCCGGGGCAGCGCGATCGCGTTGTTCAGGCCGTGGTGGGTGTCGTAGTACGCGCTGATCGCGTGGGACATCGAGTGGATCATCCCGAGTCCGCCCGAGTTGAACGCCTGGGTGGCGATGTACTGCGCGTTCATCATCCCGGTGCGCGCGTCGAGGTTGCGCGGGTCGTACACGGCCGTGGTGAGGTTGTCCGCCACGAGCTTGGTCGCGTACAACGCGTTGCCCAGCGAGGGGGCGAAGTCGAGCCGCGACACGTACGGCTCCGAACAGTGCGCGAGGACGTCGAACCCGCAGTACGCGGTGAAGTGCTGGGGGCAGGAGTAGTAGAGGAGCGGGTCGTCCATCGCCAGCGAGACCAGGCTGGCGTCGTCGAACGCGACCCACTTGTGCGGGTGGTCCATGTCCGAGGTGTCGGTGATGACGTACGCCCACGAGGTCTCCGCACCGGTTCCCGCTGTGGTGGACACGGCGATGTGCGGAGGGTTCTCGAAGTTGGTGGACTTGGAGAAGCCCTGGAACTCGTTGATGTCGCGGCCGTCGTGGGCGATCACCACGCGTGCGCCCTTGGCGGCGTCGTGGCTGGAGCCTCCGCCCACCGAGATGATGCCGTCGCACTTCTCGGAGTTGTAGAGCGCCGCGGCGTCCATGACGTTGTAGTCCTTGGGGTTGGACTCGACCTTGTCGAAGACCACGACGTCGAGACCCTGGTACTCGATCTTGCCCTTGAGCTCCTCGATGATCCCCGATCCGCGCAACCCGGTGGTCATGATGAGGACGCGGGTCATCCCCAACTTCTTGGCCTCCACGCCGAGGATGTCGTGCGCCCCCACCCCCAACAGCGCCTTGGGGAGCGGGTGGAACTCCTTGATCGGCATGTCCCAGATCTGATTCAGTTCGATCGCCATCGTGCGCCTCCTGCTCGAGCGATCCCCACCAGCGGCGGGGCGGTGTGTGTGACACCGATCACTCTTGCCCGGCGAGCGACCCTGCCGGAACACCTCGCGCGACGTTCTGGCCACCCGGCACCCCGGGGACGGCCCGATCGGCACCGACCGACCTACCCGAGCGGAGAGGCGGCCGGGGCCCGGCGGCACGGGCGGCCCGGAAACCCCTCAGGCCCCGAAGCGCTGGTCGAGGACGCGGC
>NZ_JAALDW010000069.1:0-3795 GCF_014145055.1 Dietzia sp. DQ11-38-2 | reverse complement strand
CCACGAGGTCGTCGAACCGCGAGGCGATCTGGTCGCGCCACTGGCGCCGGGCGCCGTCCACCACGAGGGCTCCGAGGTCCGCGTCACCCGCGATGACCCGGGCGTCCAGCAGGCTCAGCCCCACCGCCACGTCCGCGGCCGCCACCGCGAGGCACTGGTCGACGGTCCGCACACTGTGGTCGAGGCCCACGCCCGAGTCCCACAGGGGGTACCACATGGCATCGGCGAGCTCCCCGACGTCCCGGTCGGGACGCCTCTCGTGCACCAACACCAGGTCGAGGTCGGAGTACGGGAGCACCTCGCGTCGGCCGAGCCCCCCGAACGCGACCAGGGCGAATCCGGATCCCGGGCCGATCCCCGCCTCGTCCGCGAGCCGCCCCAACTCCATCTCGTACAGCTCGCACAGGGCGTCCCGCAGGTCCGCGGCCGGGAGGTCCGCCGAGGTGGCGGAGAGGATCTGCTCGCGTCCGGCCCGCAGCGCCATGGCCCGCTCACCGTCCCCGGTCACGCTCACGACGTCTCTCTTTCCCTCATTAGTGTGTCTCCAGACTGTAGGCCCCGTGTCACCTGGCGGCGGCTACGGTGTTTCGCTTCCGTGAACGCCCCCGCACGCACACCGAGAAGCTCGGTGAGACAGGCGGAGTCATCGAGAAACGCGGTCGACCCCGGTTCCGGGGTCGACCGCGCCTCGTGGTGTTCCTCGGTCAGATCGCGGCGTCGCCCGCCTCGCCGGTCCGGACCCGGACGATCGTCTCGACGGGGGTCACCCAGACCTTCCCGTCGCCGATCTTGCCGGTGCGCGCGGCGTCCACGATCAGCTGGACCACGGTGTCGGCGGTCTCGTCGTCGACGACCACCTCGACCCGGATCTTGGGCACGAAGTCCACGGCGTACTCCGCACCGCGGTAGACCTCGGTGTGGCCCTTCTGCCGGCCGTAACCCTGGACCTCACTGATGGTCAGTCCGTGGATTCCCGCCTGTTCGAGTGCTGCCTTGACGTCATCGAGCGTGAACGGCTTGACGATCGCGGTGACGAGCTTCATGTCAGGGGTTCCTTTCGCAGTGGTCGGCTCAACGGATGAGCGCGTTGGTGGAGGCCTCGTACGCGGACTCCGCGTGCTCGGCGCCGTCGATGCCGGACTGCTCGTCCGTCTCGCTGATGCGCCACCCGAGCGGGCGGCAGATCCCGTAGGCGATCGCGGTCATGATGGCCGTGAAGACGAGTGCCGCCACGGCGATCACGATCTGGACGACGAGCAGCCTCCACCCGTCGGCCGAGTAGAACACGCCGGCGTCCGTGTCGTAGGTGCCGGTGGCGAGGAGGCCGATGGCGACGGTGCCCCAGAGACCCGCCACGAGGTGCACGCCCACGACGTCGAGCGAGTCGTCGTAACCGAAGCGGTGCTTGAGCCCCACGGCGAGGGCACACAGGGCGCCGGACACGGCACCGAGGGCGATCGCGCCGAGGGGATGGACCGACCCTGCGGCCGGGGTGATGGCGACCAGACCCGCGACGACGCCCGAGGCGGCACCGAGGCTGGTGGCGTGGCCGTCCCTGATCCGCTCGGTGAGGAGCCACCCGAGCATCGCGGCGGCCGTGGCGACGGTGGTGTTGATCCAGGCGAGACCGGCGGCGCCGTTGGCGCCGAACGCCGAACCGGCGTTGAACCCGAACCAGCCGAACCACAGGAGACCGGCACCGAGCATGACCAGCGGGAGGTTGTGGGGACGGAAGGCGGTGCGTCCGAAGTCGTAACGCTTGCCGATGAGCAGGACGAGGACCAGTGCTGCCATACCGGCGTTGATGTGGACCACGGTGCCGCCGGCGAAGTCGACCGGGGCGACGGCGGCGACGAGGCCGCCCTCACCGTCGTCGACGGTGCCGAAGATCATCGCGGCGAGGCTGTTCTCGGAGTGCGACAGCAGGCCACCACCCCAGACCATGTGGGCCATGGGGAAGTAGGCGAGCGTCACCCACACCGCGGCGAAGACCAGCCAGGTCCCGAACTTCACGCGCTCGGCGATGGCTCCCGAGATGAGGGCGACGGTGATGATGGCGAAGGTGACCTGGAATCCCACGTCGACGACCTGCGGGTAGGCCCCCGAGGCGGACATGACCCAGTTCTCGGCGTCCCCGATCACCCCGGCGAGACCGAACATCTCGAAGGGGTTGGCGAAGAGCCCGAGGATGTCCTGCTCGCCGTAGGACATCGACCAGCCCCACAGCACGTAGACGATTCCGACGACCCCGATCGCGCTGAACGACATCATCATCATGTTGAGCACCGACTTCTGGCGGGACATCCCGCCGTAGAACATCGCCAGTGCGGGCGTCATGAGCAGGACCAGGGATGCCGCCATGAGCATCCAGGCCGTGTCTCCCGTATCGATCTCCGTCGTCGCCTCCTGGGCGAGCAACAAGACACTGTCACCTCTCACGGTGAGGTCCTCCTCGTCTCCATGGTGAGCGTTGGTCACTCACTCCTCGGGTCAGAAGAATTCCTTTCCGCTGTTTCGGTGAGTGCGCGGTCATGTTTCCGGGCTGTAACGTGGCGCGCCCTGTGGTTCCGATCATGTGTCCCGGGCCCGGCCGCGCCCCGGGCCCCGCGCGGATCAGGTGCCGAGAAGGGCGTCGACGAACGCCTCGGGCGCGAACGGCGCGAGGTCGTCGGCCCCCTCGCCCAGCCCGACGAGCTTGACCGGGACGCCGAGTTCGTGTTGGACCTGGAACACGATGCCGCCCTTGGCGGTGCCGTCGAGTTTGGTCAGCACCACCCCGGTGATGTCGACGACGTCCTTGAACACGCGCGCCTGCATGAGACCGTTCTGCCCGGTCGTCGCGTCGATCACCAGGAGCACCTCGTCGACGGGGGTCTTCTTCTCCACGACCCGCTTGACCTTGCCGAGCTCGTCCATGAGACCGGTCTTGGTGTGGAGGCGGCCGGCGGTGTCCACCAGGACCGCGTCCACCCCGGTATCGACTCCCCGGGAGACGGCGTCGAACGCCACGGACGCGGGATCCGCGCCCTCCTTGCCGCGGACGACCTCCGCTCCCACCCGTTCGGCCCACGTCTGGAGCTGGTCGGCGGCCGCGGCGCGGAACGTGTCGGCGGCCCCGAGCAGGATGTCGCGTCCGTCGGCGACCAGGACGCGGGCGAGCTTGCCGGTGGTGGTGGTCTTGCCGGTGCCGTTGACCCCGACCACCAGGATCACGGCGGGTGTGCCGTCGTTCGGCAGCGCACGCAGTGAACGGTCATATTCGGGATGCAGGTTGTCGATAAGGGTCTGCCGCAGCAGGTCCCGGACCTCGGCCTCCGTGCGGACCTGTCTGGTCGCGATGTCCCCGCGCAGGCGGTCGATGACGCGCTGGGTGACCGCGGTGCCCAGGTCCGCCATGATCAGGGTGTCCTCGATCTCCTCCCACGCGTCCTCGTCGAGATCACCGGCGCCCAGGAGGCCGAGCAGGCCCTGTCCCACGGCGCCCTGGGAGCGCGCCAGCCGACCACGGAGGCGGTCGAGACGCCCCTCGGACGGGTCGATGCGCTCGACCGGGGCCACCGGGGAGGGGGCACCGGTGATCAGCTCGGTCGTCGGGACCGGGACCTCCTCGTCCGGGACCTCCGGCGGGACGACGACCGGTTCGACGGGCGCCGGTTCGACGACGACGGTGTCCTCGCTCGGACCGGACAGTGTGTCCGGCTCGGGCGCGACCGGGGTCTCGGCGGGCCCGGGGGCGTCGGTCGACCGCGGAGTGTCGACCGGTGGGGGCGTCTCGACGGGCGGGGTCGCGCCGAC
>NZ_JAALDW010000006.1:0-3541 GCF_014145055.1 Dietzia sp. DQ11-38-2 | reverse complement strand
AGCACTTCCCCGACGCCGCCGCAGCACAGGAGTTCCGGGGTGACCCCGCGTACCCGGCGTGCCTCGAGGAGTCGGGGGAGCTGCTGAGCGGCCCCCGGTGGTCGAGGCCGTGGAGCCGCTGTGGTCCGAGGCGGGCGGACCGACTCGGTAAGGTCTCCGCTGTGACAGCCCGCAACCCCCACCCAGATCCGCGCGCCACCTCGGACCGACACGATGCGGCGGTGTTCTCGGGACTGCAGGACGGCCCGGGCACCCCGCCCGACCCGACCGAGTCCGAGGCGCGGCGGGTCCGGCTCCTGGCGGGCGCCCAGTCCACTCTCAACGATCACGCGGACGTGCTCGCTCCTCTCGCGTCGGCGTTCGTCGAGGCCGGGCACGAGCTCTACCTCGTCGGCGGGAGTGTGCGCGACGCCGTTCTGGGCCGACTCGGCACGGACCTGGACTTCACCACGGACGCGCGGCCCGAGACGGTCCGGGGGATCCTCGAGACCTACGCGGACACGGTGTGGGACACCGGTATCGAGTTCGGCACCCTGTCGGCGGTCAAGCATGACGCCGGTGGTGTCGAGCAGCAGATCGAGATCACCACGTTCCGCGCGGACTCCTACGACGGGGTGACCCGCAATCCCGACGTGGTCTTCGGGGACACCCTGGAGGGAGACCTGGTCCGTCGCGACTTCACGGTCAACGCGATGGCGGTGCGGCTGCACCCCGACGGACGTCACGAGTTCTGTGACCCCCTCGACGGGATGGAGGCCCTGCTCGCGGGGGTCCTGGACACCCCTGCGGCCCCGGAGCAGTCGTTCTCCGATGATCCGCTGCGCATGCTCCGGGCCTGCCGGTTCGTCTCCCAGTTGGGTTTCTCCCTCGCCCCCCGGGTGTTCCGGGCGATGTCGGAGATGACCGCCGAGATCGACAGGATCACCGTCGAGCGGGTCCGCACCGAGTTGGACAAGACCATCCTGGGGGACTACCCGATCGACGGGATCAACATGCTCTGTGAGGCCGGGTTGGCCGACCGCGTGTTGCCCGAGGTGCCGGGGATGAAGCTGGAACGCGACGAGCACATGCAGCACAAGGACGTGTACTGGCATTCGCTCACCGTGCTGCGGCAGGCCATCGACCTCGAACCGGACGGCCCTGACCTCGTGTTGCGCTGGGCCGCGCTGCTGCACGACGTGGGCAAGCCGGCCACGCGCGCGGCCAAACCGGGCGGCGGGGTGACCTTCCACCACCACGAGGTGGTGGGCGCCAAGATGGTGCGCAAGCGCATGCGTGCACTCAAATACTCCAAGCAGATGATCGAGGACGTCTCGGGGCTGGTGTTCCTCCACCTGCGCTTCCACGGGTACGGCGAGGGGCAGTGGTCCGACTCCGCCGTGCGCCGCTATGTCTCCGACGCGGGACATCTGCTCCCCCGCCTCCACCGGCTGGTGCGCGCGGACTGCACCACGAGGAACAAACGGCGCGCGGCCAGGCTCCAGGCCAGCTACGACTCCCTCGAACACCGGATCGCCGAGATCGCGGAGAAGGAGGATCTGGCCCGCGTCCGACCGGACCTCGACGGCAACGAGATCATGCGGTTGCTCGACCTCAAGCCCGGGCCGGACGTCGGCCGGGCCTGGGCCTTCCTCAAGGAACTGCGCCTGGACCGCGGCCCACTCGACCGCGACGAGGCGGAGGCCGAACTCCTCCGGTGGTGGGCCGAGCGGAGCACAGACCCGCAGAACGGCGACCCGGCGTGATCGGCGGCGCGGTCGACCGCTATCTCGGCTCGACCGCGGGCAGGGCCGTGGCCGCCGTCCTGGCGACGCTCGGTACGGTCCTCCACACGGTCGGAATCCCGGGCCTCCAGAACCTCCCCCCGTACCGCATCGACCTGGACGTCTACCGGGTCGGCGGGCAGGTGTTCCGGGACGGCGGCGATCTCTACGGCGAACTGCCCCGGCTGGCGGAGGGGGCCCACCTGCCCTTCACCTACCCCCCGCTCGCGGCCCAGATCTTCGCCTTGTTCACGCTCGTCCCGTTGGCGGTGGCCTCGGTCGTCATCACGCTGGCCACCATCGCCGTGCTCGCCTCCGTGGTGCAGCTGGTCCTCAGCCGCACCTGTGCTCGTCCGGTCCGCGAGCTGTGGTGGCTCACGGTCGCGGTGATGGCCGTCGCGCTGTGGTTCGGACCGGTCCGCGAGACGATCGGGTTCGGGCAGATCAACGTCTTCCTCATGGCGTTGGTGCTGGTGGACGTGATCCGTGGCCGGGGTCGCTGGTGGGGCGGGATCCTCACCGGCCTGGCGATGGCGATCAAGCTCACCCCCGCGGTGTTCCTGTTGTACTTCGCGCTGCGTCGCGACTGGAGGGGTCTGGGGACCGCGGTCCTCGCCGCGCTCGCCTTCACCGGCCTCGGTCACCTGCTGACCCCGGCCGACTCGGCCCGCTACTGGTCGTTCGCGATCCGGGATCCCGCCCGAATCGGCGCACTGTCGTTCTCCTCCAATCAGTCGGTCAACGGGTTCGTGTACCGCCTCGGTCTCGAGGGCTCGGCGGCATCGGTGGCGTGGTTCGTGGTGTCCGCGCTGGTGGGCCTGGGTATCGCCTGGGTGGCGTGGCGGCTGCTGCGCCACGGGCACGAGGTCGCCGCCGCCGTCGCGGTGGGGTTCGTCGCGCTGTTCTGCTCGCCGGTGTCCTGGGGACACCACTGGGTCTGGTCGGTGCCGGCCGTCGTTCTCACGGCGGTGTGGGCGGCGCGCGCGGCCGAGAGGGATGACGACGACGAGCGTGGCTGGCTCGCCCTGGCGGGCTCCGGCATCGTGGTCTTCCTGACGACACCACAGTGGTGGTTCCCCCATGACGAGGGGCGTGAACTCGCGTGGGGGCCGATCCAGCACCTCGTGGGCGACGCCTATCTCCTCTGGGCGTTGGCCTTTCTCGTCGTCGTCGGCCTCCGGGCCGCGCGGCTCGGGGATCCGGATCTGCACGGGGATCCGGACAGGCCGGTGCTCCTGGTGCGCAGCGACTCCCGCTGAAGGGTCGGTCAAGAGCGTCACTGCCCTCTGTGGAGGGAGGTCGGGTTGTCCACAGATCGCTGCTCGGCACTGGCCCGCGCCACCAGGCCGCGACACCATTTCGGGCATGGACTACTTCTTCGGAGACGGCGTCGGTGAGCCGACGCACTGGCAGGGCACGCCCGACCTCACTCTCGGGACCGGTGCCGCAGACGCGCTGTGGCTGGACTTCGACGGCGACGGGCACGCCGACGACGCCCTGTGGGACTCGACCGGCGACGGTATCGCCGACCGCGTGGTGACCGATGTGGGCACCGGCGCCCAGGAGGTCTACTCGGACGCGGGGGGCCGCGGGGTGTGGGACGTCTTCGCGGGCGGGGCCGGTGCGCTGGCCGCGGGATCCGTGGGTGCGGGTTCCGTTGGCGGGGGTTCGGTGGGTGCGGGGTCCGTCGGCGGTGGTTCGGTCGGCGGTGGTTCGGTTGGTGGGGGCTCGGTTGGTGGGGGTTCTGTCGGTGGGGGTTCGCTGGCGGCCGGGTCGCT
>NZ_JAALDW010000068.1:0-3531 GCF_014145055.1 Dietzia sp. DQ11-38-2 | reverse complement strand
TCCCGCCGGCGTTGCGCAGGACCCGGACCAGGCTGTCCATGTCCAGGTGGAGGAACCCGATGACGACGAGGTCCACCGACTCCTCCGGCTCCCAGGTGGTGGCGTCACCGACCACCCAGTCGACGCTGCCGGTACGGCCGTCATCGGAGTCCTTGGCTCGGGCCTGATCGATCGCGACCTCGGAGAAGTCGACGGCTGAGACCCGCCATCCGTGCGCGGCCAGCCACCGCGCGTGCCGTCCGTCGCCGCACGCCAGGTCCACCGCGGTGTCCACGGGCAGGCCGGCGTCCTCGGCACCGGTCACCTCCGCGACGATGCGTGCCGCGGGGGTGGTGCCCCACACGTCGGGCTGGGCGAGGTATCGGGCGTTCCATTCGGAGGCGTCCACGTGCGGCGGTCCTTTCGGTGCTGCGTCTGCTCGGTTCTACTTCTACTGGGTCGGGGGCGTACCCGGGTGATCCCGCCGCGGAGGGGTGGCACGGCTCACGGGCGTCGGAGCCACCGCAGGTGTTCCGTGTCGCCCTGCAACTCCAGTCTCCTCCACAGGACACTGCCCGGCACGGCCTGACTCGGGTGACAGTCCACCGCGGCCTGTTGCGCCGTACGGTCGACGGTCAGCGCCAGGTCGATCTCCCCGCTGCGCCGACCGAGGAATCCGGCGTACCCCTCGGAGGCGAGGCTGGCGCAGATCTCGTCAGGGAGGGTCCACGCCAGTACGGGAAGTCCGTGCCGGTCGCCCGCCCGGACGGCGGCCGCGGTTGCCGCCACGTGGTCCGGGTGTCCGCTGATGCCGGTGGAGTCGAAGACGACGAGACCGTCGGGCCGGGTCTGCTCCAGTGCGCGCTCGACGTCGCCGTCGAGGACGGTCGGCTGGAGAGCCGCCACACCGCCGTCGGGGTGGCCCAGCAGGGTGACCCGTCGGACCCCGAGCGCATCGGCAGCAGCCCGCAGTTCGCTCTCGCGAATCAGTGACAGGTCTCCTTCGACACCGTGGAGGGTCGACGCCTCGCCCCTGGTCAGGCAGAGGACGTCCACGAGCGAGCCTGCCCCGGCGAAGGTCGAGAGCACCGCGCCGAGGCCGAAGGATTCGTCGTCGGGGTGCGCGACCACGGCCAGGACCGCCCGCCACCCCGGCAGTATGCTCGTGTTCTCCATGGTCCGAGCCCCCTCATCGTCGACGGTGAATTGCCGTTCCGGGTCGTTGGATACCCGGTACCGTATCTTCTCATGAAGGCCTCCCACGATCGGACCGATGTCTCGCTCTTCGCCCGCGCATGGGTGATCGCCAGCCCCGTTCTCGAGCGCATCGGGCTCGCCAGATCCCGGCGGCGCCTGGTCTCCGGTCTGTCGGGAACGGTGGTGGAGGTGGGGGCAGGCAGCGGGGTCACCTTCGAGCACTATCCCCCGCAGGTCACGAGGGTGGTGGCGATCGAGCCGGACCCGCATCTCCGTGCCCACGCGCGGCGCTACGCGGCGCGTGCGTCTGTGCCGGTCGAGGTGGTGGAGTCGGTGGCGGAGGCGCTCCCGCTCGCGGACGGAGAGGCCGATGCGGTGGTCTTCGGTCTCGTCCTGTGCACGGTCCCCGACGTCCCGGCCGCCCTCGCCGAGGCGGATCGGGTACTCGCCCCCGGGGGAGAACTACGTCTGTTCGAACACGTCAGGGCAGAGGGCCGACTGGGACGCGTGGCCGACCGGATCGCGCCGGTGTGGAGTCGGCTCGGCGGGGGGTGTCGACCGAACCGGGACACCGGTCGGGCGCTGACCGAGGCCGGGTTCGACGTCACCGGGCTCAGGACCCGGACGTTCCCGCCGGTACTCCAGCTGACGCCGATCCTCAGCGGTTCGGCGCGGCGTCGCTAGCGGCACGACCGGCTACCGCACACTCCCCGGTCGGGTCGGGTCGGGTCGGGTCGGGGCTGGAGGGCGCGGGGAGCGCTCACCGGGTCAATTCTTCGCGGACCTCGCTCATCGGGGGCCGTTCACCGGGGGAGACGTCGACGGTCTCGGCGTGGAACCCGCCTCCGACGGGATCGCGCCTGTGCAGGGTGAGCGTGTCACCGGGGGCGTGGGTGTCCGGTGCCCGACCGTGGCGCCGCAGGCGGCTGAGTACCGCGAGGTGTTGGTGCATCGCCATCACCGCCAGCGCCGAATCGGGGGAGTGTCGGTGGGTGCGTCGACCGAGGTCCACCTGGGCGAGCGCATCGAGGCCGAACGCCTCGAACAGGTCCACCAAGATCCCGATGTCCACCCCGTATGCGCCGGCGAACGGGATGGATTCGAGGGCGTGACGGGTCCCGGCGTACTCGCCGGCCAGCGGCTGCACGAACCCGGCGAGTGCGGGCCAGTGGGTGGCCAACAGAGGTCGGGCGACGAGCTCGGTCACCCGTCCCCCGCCCGCCGGCAGGACGGTGCGGCCGTCGTCGAGAGGACGCTCGTAGGCGCCCTTGCTGAACACCACCCCGGGGTCGGTGAGCAGCGGGCCCAGCAGTCCGATCGCGAACGCCGGGTCGAAGTCGCGCAGGTCGGAATCGAGGAACACGACGAACTCCCCGTCGGTGGCTGCGAGGGATTTCCACAGCGCCTCGCCTTTTCCCGGGACGTCTCCCAGTGCGGGCAGCACATCTCCCTGCGCCACCACTCTCGCGCCGGCGGCACGGGCCACGTGCGCTGTGCGATCCGCGCTGTGGGAGTCGATCACCACCACCTCGTCGATGAGTGGCACCCGCTCCACCAGCTCGGCCTGAAGCGCGGCGACGATCACGCCGACCGTGGACTCCTCGTTCCGGGCCGGGAGCACGACGGACACCCGGCGGCCGGCCTTGGCCGCGACGAGGTCCTCGGCGCGGAAGTCACCCGCCCGGTAGGTGCGTCGCGCCGACCAGTCGCGGATCGGGTCGACCCGGTCCGCGAGGGGGGTTCGCGCGTTCTCGCTCACCTCCGCGATCCTGCCAGAGGTATCCGCCGAGCCGCCGCCGTGGGACGGCCCCGTTCACCCGGGTGTGCCACGATGCACAGCATGGACTTCTCACCCTCACCCCGCGCGGCCGAGCTCACCGCGGCGGTCCGCGAGTTCATCGACACGCACATCGCTCCGCTCGAGCCGGGGATCCACGCCGACATCGCCCGCCGCCGTCTGGCCGGCGAGGACCCCTGGGCGGTCGATCCGCGGATCACCGATCTGCAGGCCAGGGCGCGCGAGCAGGGACTGTGGAACCTCTTCCTGCCCGCCGGACACGAGGGTCCCTACGCGAAGCGGTACGGGACCCACGGCGGAACCGGCCTGACCAACACCGACTACGCGCCCGTCGCGGAGGAGATGGGGCGCTCGTTCGTCGCGCCCCTGGTGTTCAACTGCAACGCCCCGGACACCGGCAACATGGAGGTCTTGCTCAAGTATGGGTCGCAGGAGCAGAAGGACCGATGGCTGGACCCGCTCCTGGACGGGAGGATCCGCAGCGCCTTCCTCATGACGGAGCCGGAGGTGGCCTCCTCCGACGCCTCCAACATGGCGGCCACCGCGCGGGTCGAGGG
>NZ_JAALDW010000067.1:0-2768 GCF_014145055.1 Dietzia sp. DQ11-38-2 | reverse complement strand
CGGTCCTCGGCGCGCTTCGCACCACCCAGGAGTTCACCCCGCTGCTCGAGGCCGGCGCGGCGGCGGGGGCAGGCGGGGCCGACTCCGGGGCCGACTCCGGGGCCGAGAGCAGCGCCGCGCCCGGGAGCAGCTCCGTGGTCATGATGGCCTCCGCGGTCATCCACCACTCCCGCGAGCGCTACGCCGGCTACAAGATCGCCAAGACCGCCCTCGTCGCGCTGGGCCACTCCCTGGCCACGGAGCTCGGGCCGCGCGGCATCCGCGTCAACACCGTGGCGCCCGGCTACATCTACGGCGAGACGCTCAAGGGGTACTTCGAGCACCTGGCGGGCAAGTACGGCGGGACCGTGGAGGACGTCTACGCCCACACCGCCGAGAAGATGGACCTGAGGCGCCTGCCCAGCGAGCGCGAGATCGTCGACCCGGTGCTGTTCCTCCTGTCGGACGCGGCGTCGGCGGTCACCGGCCAGACCCTGACCGTGGACTGCGGCGAGTTCCACACCTGAGCCGCTGACACCTCGGGAGAGCTCGCCTGCGCGCCCACCCCGGGACTCCGTCCCCGCATCTACCCCGAGGCACGGATCAGGGTGGGGATCGGGGTCGAACCCGGATGTGGCGGGCGCCGTGGGGGAGGAGACTGGAGGTCGTCGGGGAGAGGTCCCCGACCGCCATTGACGACGACGAGGTGACATGTCATGACCTACCCTTCAGACTCCCAGCCCAAACGACTGACCCGCTCCGAGGACCGCTGGATCGGGGGCGTGTGCGGCGGGCTCGCCGACTACTTCGGGATCGACCCGGTGTTGGTCCGCGTCCTGTTCGTGGCCTCCCTGCTGCTGCCCGGGCCGCAGGTGCTCCTGTACCTGATCCTCTGGTTCGTCATGCCTGACGTCCGCGCCTGAGGTCGTCATGGCAGGCTGAGCGCATGAGCACTCAAGACACCTCGGCCGCGCCCGGTCAGTACTCCTCCGTCCGCATCGAGAAGGCGGTCCGGCATCCGCACGTCGCGCAGGTGACGCTGATCGGGCCCGGCCCCCACAACGGCATGGGGCCGGATTTCTGGGCGGAGATGCCCCGCGTGATGGCGGAGCTCGACGCCGATCCGGAGGTCCGTGCGGCCGTCATCGCCGGGGAGGGCCGCAACTTCTCCTATGGGCTCGACCTCATGGCGATGATGCCGCAGTTCATGGAGTTCCTTCCCCAGGACACGACCCCGGACGCCTCTCGTAACGAGCGGATCCTGGACTTCGTGGAGAACATGCGTCGCGCCATCGACTCGGTGGCGTCGGCCAAGACCCCCACCGTCGCGGCGGTCCAGGGCCGCTGCATCGGGGGCGCGGTGGACCTGATCTCCGCCTGCGACGTCCGCCACGGCGCCGCCGACTCGACCTACTCGATCCGCGAGGTCAAGGTGGGGATCGTGGCCGACATGGGCTCGCTCGCGCGGCTTCCCCACATCATCGGCTCCGGGCTGACCCGGGAACTCGCCCTCACCGGCCGGGACATCGACGCCCAGACCGCCCTGCGCTACGGGCTGGTCACCCAGGTGGCCGAGGACGCCGCCGGTGTGTTGGCCTCGGCCCACGCCACCGCCGCCGAGATCGCCGCCAACCCCCCGCTGGTGGTCCGCGGGACCCGCGAGGTGCTCAACCGCGGCATCGAGGGGCAGATCCGCGAGAACAACCGCTACGTGGCCACGTGGAACGCCGGGTTCCTCGCCTCCTCCGACATGATGGAGGCCATCTCGGCGACGCTCGAGAAGCGCGAGGCGAAGTTCACCGGCCGCTGAGGCCACGAACCAGGCCGCGCTGGCCGACCCGACGAACGGTCGCCAGAAAAGGTGAGCCGTCACTCCGGTACGTAACGGCGGATCCACACCAGGGGAAACGCTGCCCGGAGTGACGGCTCGTGTACGTGCGGGCGTGTGGGCCGACGCGGCGGGGACCCCCGGCCACGCGGGCGGACCCCCGGCCGCCCGGGGTCAGCCGCGGTTGGGCTCGGCCTTCTCCTCGGGGTGCTTGGCGAAGTTCTCGACGCCCTCGGCGATGAGCTTCTCCCCGAGGTCCTTGCCCTTCCACTCACCGGGCGTGACGTGCTTGCCGGGCTCGAGGTCCTTGTAGTGGAGGAAGAAGTGCTCGATCGCCTTGAGCTCGAAGTCCGGGACGTCCTCGATGTCCTGGATGTGCTCCCACCGCGGGTCCGTGGCCGGGACGCACAGCAGCTTGTCGTCGCCGCCGGCCTCGTCGGACATGGTGTAGACACCCACGACGCGGGCGTTGACGATCACGCCGGGGTGCACCGACTCGTCCAGCAGGACCAGCGCATCGCACGGGTCGCCGTCGTCGGCGAGCGTGTTGTCGATGAACCCGTAGTCGGCCGGGTAGCCCATCGAGGTGAACAGGAACCGGTCGAGGTAGATCTTCCCGGTCTCGTGGTGGATCTCGTACTTGTTGCGCGAGCCCTTGGGGATCTCGATGGTCACTTCGACGGACACTGGCGTACCTCGCTGATCGGCGTTCTCGGGACCCCGGACGCGCGCCCGGGAATTCGCACCGATTCTAGTAGGCAGGTCCGGCACCGGGGGCGGTCGCCGTCAGGTCGCCCGCTAGCGTGGGTGATCGATGGCCGCAGCCCGGTCGGGGGCGAGGGCTCGAGAGTGCGGGAGGGCAGGGGTCGGTGACCGAGCGGGGCGTGTGGCGCGGGCGGGGCCCGGTGTGGCGGATCGGCGTGGTCCTGGTCACCGTGGCGCTGCTGGTGGCGGGCCTCGT
>NZ_JAALDW010000066.1:0-4598 GCF_014145055.1 Dietzia sp. DQ11-38-2 | reverse complement strand
GGCGTGACCGGCGGCTGCGGATCGTGCGCCCTGCAGGGCATGTGTGAATCGGAGAGCGCCACCACCCGGTAGGACAGCGCGGGGAGACCGGTGTGGGGCCCGCGTGGAGGCCCGGGTGGGGGCCCGCGTCCCGGCCCGACCGGTGGCCCGCTTCCCGCACGCTGCCTACGGTCAGAGGTCCATCCGACCCACACCGTGAAGGAGCTCGCCATGGCCCAGAAGTCCACGACAGAGTCCAACAAGGACGTCGTCGACATCCTCACCGCCGACCATCGCGAGATGATCGGGCTGATCGAGATGATCGAGGAGACCACCGACCCCAAGGAGCGCCGTTCGCTGGCCGACTCCGTGATCGCCGAGGTGACCCGGCACTCGGTGGCCGAGGAGCTGTTCGTCTACCCCGTCTACGAGCGCGAGGTCCCGGACGGCACCGAGGAGGTCGAGCACGACAAGGAGGAGCACCAGGAGATCGAAGAGGTGATGAAGGAACTCGAGGGCGTGGATGCCGAGAGCGCCGAGTTCATGGCCCTGGTCAAGCGGTTCAAGGAGCTTCTCGACCACCACGCCGACGACGAGGAGACCGACCAGTTCCCCAAGCTGCGGGCGGCCGTCTCCGCCGAGGATCTGCTCGACCTGGGCCGCAAGGTCGAGGCGGCCAAGACCATCGCCCCCACCCGGCCGCACCCCGGGTCGCCGCACTCCGAGCTGTTCCACATGACGCTCGGGCCCGGTGTCGGCATGGTGGACCGGCTCCGCGACGCCCTGAGCGGTCGACTCAAGAACACCTGATCGGCGCCGATCGTCCCGGGCCAGGTGCGGGTGCGGATGTCCCCCGGGCCGTGTGCTCCTGCTACGACAGTACCCGCACCAGGACGGCGGCAAGGCCGCACCCGGCCATCACCAGCACCATCACCACAAGCCCGATGTTGTAGCGGGCCTGGGTCTGCTGGACCTCGCCCGCCCGGACGAACCGCCCCACCCGTTGCTCGTGGTGCCGCTGCACCCTGAGCAGCGCGAGAAGCGGGACCACCAAGAGGGTGGCGAAGACGGCCGCCCAGATCCACGCGGTCTGCGCGATCAGCTTGGCCACGAGGATGATGTTGACGGTCACCACGGCCCAGGTCCGAGCCCACGACAGACTGGTGCGCTCGGCCTGCAGGCCGACATCGGGCGGCACGGCCTCTGGGCGCACACCGATCCGCCGCCGCGGAACGCTCATGCGATGGTACCGCCGAGGATCGCGAGGACCAGCAGGATCGCACCGATCGCGATACCCAGCACCAGGAGGATCGACGCCTGCGGGACGGGCAGCGGTTTGTTGTGGCGCATCGAGGCCTCGATCCGGATCCACCGTCGGAACGACACGGTGGCCAACAGGGCCGCCATCACCAGCAGGACACAGGCCAGCGGAGTGCGGATGATCTCCGGGATCTCGTCCCCGGCGAAGGCCTCCATCGCCACGGCTCCCGCCATCAGGCCGAGGCTCGTGCGGATCCACGCCAGGAAGGTCCGCTCGTTGGCGAGCGTGAACCGCGGATCCGGCTCCTCTCCGTCGCGTAGCGACCTGGGCCGCCATCCCTGGCGGGCGGTGTCTGTCATGCTCCGAGCCTATCGGGCGGCACCGGGGGTCCCGCGCCTGCCGGGACCTCACCCGTCCCGGGGCCTCGCCCAGACCTCCTGTGCCGCGGAGTGGTGAGATGGGCCGATGAGATTCCTGCGACGCCTCCGGATCGAGCCGTTCATCCTGGCGATCCTGGCCGCCGTCGTGGTGGCGGCGCTGTTGCCGGCCACCGGCGGGGCCGCCACAGCGCTCGGTTGGATCACGACCATCGGGATCGCCGTGTTGTTCTTCCTCTACGGCGCACGGCTGGAACCCCGCGAACTCCTGGCCGGCCTCAGGCACTGGCGGCTGCACTCCGTGGTGCTCGCCGCGACGTTCCTGCTGTTCCCGGCACTCGGCCTGCTGGGCAGCTGGGCCCTCACGCCGGCGCTCGGCGAGCCGCTGGCCGCCGGGTTCCTCTTCCTCACGCTCGTGCCGTCGACCGTGCAGTCCTCGATCACGTTCGTCGCGATCGCCCGCGGCCACGTCAGCGCGGCCGTGGTCTCGGCGTCGGTGTCCAACCTCCTCGGCGTGGTCCTCACTCCCCTGTTGGTCTTCGCCCTCATGACCAGGGACGGAGCGGTGGTGATCACGTGGGACTCGGTCGGGAAAATCGCCCTGCAGCTGCTGCTGCCGTTCGTGCTGGGCCAGCTGCTGCGACGCTGGGTCCTGCCGGTCATCTCCAGGATCAGGCGGCTGGCGCTGTTCGACAAGTCGGTGATCGTCCTGATCGTCTACGCGGCGTTCTCCGAGGGAGTCGCCGACGACATCTGGTCGAGGGTCGGACCGGCCCAGCTGACGTGGCTGATCGCCGCGTGCTGCGTCCTGCTCGCGGTGGTGCTGGGGCTGACCGAACTGATCTCCCGCGCGCTCGGGTTCGCCGACCGGGACAAGAGGGTCGTGCAGTTCTGCGGGTCCAAGAAGTCACTGGCCACCGGGCTTCCCATGGCCGCTGTGCTGTTCGTCGGCCAACCCGTCGGGCTCCTGGTACTCCCCCTGATGCTGTTCCACCAGATCCAGCTCATCGTGTGTGCCTGGTTGGCGGGTCACTACGGACGGGCGGAGGGAACCGACGCGCCCGCGGCGTGACAACCCGTCCGGGGCCAGGGCGTGAGCACCCCAGCCCGCCGTGAGAGCGGTCAACCCCGGTGCGCGTCGAGGAACTCCCGGAGCGCGGCCGCCACCTCGGCGGGGCGTTCCTCCGGGGCGAAGTGGCCGCACTGCTCGATCACGTGCAGCGCGCTGCCCGGGATCGCCTGCTGCAGCCGGTGGGCGTGGTCGATGACCTGCCAGCTGTCGTCCGCACCCCAGATCAGTTGGACCGGGACCCGGCCCAGCGTGTCCAACCGGTCGCTGATCTCCATGGTGTGGACGGGGTCGTAGTGCGCCACCTGGTGCTGGAACAGACTCGGTTGACCGATCGGACCGCTGATGATGTCCACGTAGATCCGAAGGGCCTCCGGGTCGAACCCCGAGGGGTCGCTGTGGGTGGACAGCAACCACTCCCGAAAATGCTCGCGGTGCTCGTCGTCGGGCTTCTTCGCCAGCACCTCCAGCCCGTCGGCCATCTGTTGCCGGGTGCGCTCGGAGGGATAGGAGTCGAAGCTCACGACGTCGATCAGCGTCAGCGTGCGCAGGCGCTCGGCCGAGCGGACCCCGAACCGTTGGGCGACGCCGCCGCCGATATCGTGCGCGACCAGGTGGAACGTCTCCAACCCCCACAGGTCGAGAAGTCCCTCGAGGACGGCGACCTGCCCGGTGATCGACGTGTCCACGGCCGGGTCGCGCGGCCTCTCGGACAGGCCGTAGCCCAGCAGGTCGAAAACGTGGGCGCGGTACCCGGCGTCGACGAGCCGGGGCACGACGTTCCGCCAGATGTACGACGACGACGGGGTGCCGTGCACCAGCACCACGGGCTCCCCGGCCCCGTGGACGCCGTGGGCGACGCGGTGGCCGTCGATGATCGCGTGCTGGTCGACGACGTGATCCATCGGCTCAGCCGGCGAGGTCCGCGATGAGCCGCTCAGCCAGTTCGGCGGACGACTGCGGGTTCTGCCCGGTGTAGAGGTTCCGGTCCACCACGACATACGAACCCCACGGCTCGGGAGCCTTGGAGTAGTCGGCACCCAGCTCCACCAGCTTGTCCTCCAGGAGCCAGGGCGCGTTGGCGGCCAGGCCGACCTGCTCCTCCTCGACGTTGGAGAAACCGGTGACCCGGTATCCGGCGAACGGTGAGGACGCCGGGTCCTCGGACGCCGCGAGCAGCGCCGCCGGGGCGTGGCAGAGCAGGGCCAGGGGTGACCCGGCGCTGACGCGTTCGGAGAGAATGGTGCCGGACACGCTGTCCACGGCCAGATCCTCGAGCGGGCCGTGTCCACCGGGGTAGAAGACCAGGTCGAAGTCCTCGTGGGCCACGGAGGCGAGATCGACGGGTGTGGTGAGAACCGGCTCGAGACGGTCGAGTGAGGCCTTGACCTTCTCGAGGGTCTCCGGGTCGCCTGCCCCCTCGTCGAGGCTCGCCTGATCAACCGTCGGGGCGCGCCCACCGGGAGTGGCCACCGTGACGTCCCAACCGGCTCCCGTGAACACCTCGTAGGGGGTCACGAACTCCTCGGCCCAGAATCCGGTGGGGTGCGCGGATCCGTCCTTGAGGGTCCAGTGGTCGGCGGCGGACAGGATCATGAGAACGCTGGTCATGGGCGCGACCCTACGGAGGTCGGGCTGAACCGCAACTGAACACTGCGGCGGTGAACTGCGTCACGCGTAGCCCATGATGTGGGAATTCACATCTTGTCGACTCTTCGCACCTCACCGGTCGTGTCGGGCCCACTACCTGGGCCGACGATGCCGGACCGATGTTGACGATGTATCAGCAGGTCAACGTGTCGCGCGTGGTCCGTCATGCTTAGTCGACGAAGCAATTGTCCACCCGGGGACGCCACCTTAATGTTCTCGCCGCATCAGCACAGCAGCACCCACGCCGGAAGCCGAGGCTTCC
>NZ_JAALDW010000530.1:14942-15222 GCF_014145055.1 Dietzia sp. DQ11-38-2 | reverse complement strand
CCATCGACACCCCGACCACCGGCGCTGTGTCCACGGCCCGCCCGGCGTCCGTCGCGCTGATCGCCCGCGGTCGCCGCACCCGCAGGCGTCGGCGGCTGCTCGTCCTGACCGCGCTCGCCCTGGTCGCCGCGGCACTGTTCGCCGCCAGCCTCATGGTGGGCAGGACGTTCTATCCCCCGGCCGACGTGCTGGGCGTGATCCTGGGCCACGACGTGGCCGGCGCCTCGTTCACCGTCGGGCGACTGCGCCTGCCACGCGCGGTGCTCGCGATACTCACCGG
>NZ_JAALDW010000530.1:13332-14922 GCF_014145055.1 Dietzia sp. DQ11-38-2 | reverse complement strand
GTCTGCTTCGGCATCGGCGGTGTGACCTTCCAGACCATGCTGCGCAACCCACTGGCCTCCCCGGACATCATCGGCATCAGCTCCGGCGCCAGCGCGGCGGCGGCGTTCGCGATCGTCATCCTGGGTCTGGGCGGCGCACAGGTCTCGGTGTTCGCGATCGTCACGGGCATCGCCGTGGCCCTGGCCATCTACCTGCTGGCCTATCGCGGCGGGGTGGTGGGCACGCGACTGGTGCTGATCGGCATCGGGACCGCGGCCATGCTCAACGCGGCCACCAACTACATCCTCAAGACCGCGCCGCAGTGGGAGCTGCAGGAGGCCATGCGCTGGATCACCGGCAGCCTCAACGGTGCCTCGTGGCCCCAGGTGCAGCCGGTGCTGGTGGCGTGCCTCGTGTTCGCCCCGGTGCTGCTGCTCAAATCCCGCGATCTGTCCATGCTGCGGCTGGGCGACGACACCGCCTCCGCACTCGGCGTGCGCACCGAGCTCACCCGGATCATGCTCATCGTGGCCGCGGTCGGCCTGATCGCCTTCGCCACCGCGGCCGCCGGGCCCATCGCGTTCGTGGCGTTCCTGTCCGGGCCCATCGCCGCGCGGCTCGTGGGCCCGCACGGCTCCCCACTCGTGCCGGCGGCGCTGGTGGGCGTGATCCTGGTGCTCGGCGCGGACCTGGTGGGCCAGTACGCCTTCGGCTCCCGCTACCCGGTGGGCGTCATCACCGGGGTGCTCGGCGCGCCGTACCTCATCTACCTGATCGCCCGCAGCAATCGCACCGGAGGCGCACTGTGACCACCGACCACACCCTCCACGCGACCGGCCTCGACCTGGGGTACCGCGACCGCACCGTCATCCAGGACCTGGACCTGCAGGTGCCACCGGGGCGGATCACCGCGATCGTCGGGGCAAACGCCTGCGGCAAATCCACTCTGCTCAGGTCGATGTCCCGGCTGCTCAGGCCCCGCGGCGGGCAGGTTCTCCTGGACGGTGAGCAGGTGCACCGCATCCCCGCCAAGAAACTGGCCCGCACGCTGGGGCTGCTCCCCCAGTCCCCCCTCGCTCCGGAGGGGATCACCGTCTCCGACCTGGTGGGCCGCGGGCGGAACCCTCATCAGGGGATGCTGTCGCGGTGGAGCCGGGACGACGACGAGGCCGTGGCCGCCGCACTCGAGGCCACCGGCACCCTCGAGCTCGCCGACCGGGCCGTGGACGAGTTGTCCGGCGGACAGCGCCAGCGCGTCTGGATCGCCATGGCCCTGGCCCAGCACACCGACCTGCTGCTGCTCGACGAGCCCACCACGTTCCTCGACGTGGCGCACCAGGTGGAGGTGCTGGACCTGCTGGTGGACCTCAACCGCGACCGCGGCACCACCATCGTCATGGTCCTGCACGACCTCAACCTGGCCGCCCGCTATGCCGACCACCTGGTGGCGCTCGCCGGCGGGCGGGTGCACTGCGCGGGCGCGCCCCGGGAGGTGTTCACCACCGAGATGGTGAGCGCGGTGTTCGGGCTCGACTCGGTGGTGATCCCCGACCCCACGTCCGGCCGGCCGCTGATGCTGCCGCTCGGGCGGCACGGGGTCCGCGATGGGA
>NZ_JAALDW010000530.1:181-13198 GCF_014145055.1 Dietzia sp. DQ11-38-2 | reverse complement strand
GCCCCCTTGGCACGCCCTCACCGCGGGGGTTGCGCGCCCTCTCCGGCTTGCGCGCCCCCTTGGCACGCCCTCACCCCACTTACGCGCCCTGAATGGTCCATTCCGGACGCGCAAGTCCGGGAGCACGCCACCGAGGCGCCCGGTCCCGGAGCCGGGCGGCCGGCACGGGGCCCTCAAGGCTCACACCAGCACCGCGAGCCACAGCGGCCTCAGATCTCGGGCAACCGATCCGCGCCCCAACTCCCGTGGATCAGGTCGGTCACCCGGGCGACCTCCTCGGCGGAGACGGTGTCGGTCTCACCCGGCTCCAGGGCGTCGAAGTGGAAGATGTACAGGCGGGAGAGGAACTCCTCGAACGGCAGCGACGACTCGCCGAACCGCTCCCCGCTGCCGGCGGTGCTCACCACCACGCCGTTGCCCCAGTCCTGGCCGCTGTCGTTGTTGGGGTTGAAGAAGTAGACGCGCATGGTCTCGTCGGGGTCCAGCGCGACCCGCAGGATCGTGATGGCGTGCCAGCCCACGAACCGGCCCGAGCTGTCGGTGACGGCGACGCCGGCGGGTTGCGGGTGGATCAGGGGCTGGTTCCCGTTGTGGAACGGGTGGTAGCTGCCGTAGAAGTGCCGCACGAAGTCCTCGAGGTCGGTGAGCCGGCCGGACTCCACGTCCACGTTGATGCGGAATCCGCGAGAAGCCCACCAACCATGGAACTCGGGGTTGACCCAGCGATGCGGGTCGCCCGCGCGATCGCTGCACAGCCGGCCCATCTCCGCGTAGATGCGGTCCAGGTGCGGCACCACCAGAAGCGACACCGGGTCGAGGTCCACGGGCAGGGTCTCCGCCAGGCCCGCCTCGAGCTCGCGGGAGGACAGGGGCCGGCCCTCGAAGTGCATGACCACCTCGTTGTCCCGCGCCGCCCACGCGATGGTCTGCAGCAGGTAGTCGGGATCGTTGTACGCCCACATCGACAGTGCGCGGGCGGACTGGCAGGTGGGGTTGTCGCCCTGCCCCACGCCGAGCGGCTGGCCGAGCATCGACAGGGTCCCGGCCAGCAGCCAGATCCGTCCCGGCCGGGCCGGACCGTAGGCCAGCGCCAGACGCTCGTTCGCGTAGCCGGACAGCGGTAGAGCCAGCAGCCGCCACAGCGCGGGCCCGACGGCCGGCTGGAAGAGGATGCCGCGCTCGAGCAGCAACGCCAGTCCGTAGACCGACTGCGCGGTCTCGGGATGGACGGCGGCGTCGATCAGCGCATCGACCAGGCCGTGGAAGCACAGCAGGCTCTCGCGACCGGTGCTCGACAGGCCGAGGGCCTCACTGAGCAGGAAGCTGCCCTTCTCGCGGAGGAACCGCAGCAGGACGGGGTGGTACGCCGAGACCAGGCCCGTGTCGTGCATGGACCGCGCGAACCCGGCGGCCTCGTACTGCAGGGCCCCCTCGTCCATGGACTCCAGGCGGGAGCGGTAAACGTCCACCCCGGGGTCCTCCCGGCTGGCCTCGGTGGTGCCGTAGATGCTGCTGATCAGCCGGTCGACGCCGAAGCCACCGCTGCTGGTGTCCACCTCGGGGTCGTGGCGTGCCACCGCGAGCTGGGTGATGGTCTCCTTGATGTGGTCGACCTGGATCGGGCGTTGGCGCAGGATCCGCCAGATCTCCTCGACCAGCTGGTCCAGGACGCTGTCGTAGCCGATCTCCCCGGCGATGTGCGCCAACGACGTGCGGGTCACCTTGGCCATCCGGCCCTGTTGCACCCGTTCCGCCTCGGTGGCCGCCGTGAACAGCAACGCGGCGTTGGTGGCCAGGACCTCCTTGAGGTGCTGGAGGGCCTGCTCGGCCGACACATCGGGGTGCGGGTAGTCGCCCCGGGCCACCGCGGCCAGACGCAGGTCGCTGACGATCTCCATCACGGCCGTGTCGGCGTTGGGGCTGCGGAGCGACCCCGTGCTCAGCGCCGGAACCAGTGAACTCGGCGATGCCCAGTCCGTCCCCTCGTACAGTCCGGCGGACTCGAGCTCCCGGGCCATCGACTGCACGGCCCGGGCACCGCCGTCCTGGAGGAGGACCAGGCGCAGGCCGTCGAGCACGCGCCGCTTCGGCGTGGTCTTGCCGACGTCTCCTGCCTCGGCGAGGGCCCTGGTCGCGTCGACGAGCGAGGCCACCCGCTTGTCGAGCACTCGCGTCGCGGTGGGCGCATCGTCGGCCACTGGCTCATCGTCGGCCACTTGGTGTCACTCTCCACATCCACGGGCGACGGTGCCCGCCCTCGGTACCGTACCCACGTCGTCGGACCGGATGGCCGTCACACGTAGAAGTCGAGTTCCTCCTGGCGCGCCAGGAGGGTCCGCATCTCGTAGGCGTCGTCGCCGAAGAAGTAGACAAGCCCCCAGTGGGTGCCGAAGGCGGTCCGCTTGGTGACGGTCTCCTCGAGCGGTGCGGTGAGCTCGTGGGATTCGAAGTACTCGTGGTCCTCGGTCTCTTCCGGGATCTCGAGCGTGGAGACCACGCGCCGCCGCGGGTAGACGCCGAAGCAGCCCGCGTGACCGGTGGCGTCGACGACCTCGCGCGGGAAGAACGACGTGATCTCCTCCTCGGTGGTCTTGGGGTCGAACGCGAGCACCAGGCCCTGGTAGGCGTTGAAGCCATAGGCGCGCTCGAGCAGCTCGAAGACCTTGAACCCCGGCGGGCGGTAGGCCACCTCACCGAAGTACATCTCGCCGTCGCTGGTGACGAAGTACTCGGGGTGCACGAAGCCGAACTTGATGTCGAAGGTCTTGATGAGCTTCTCGATCTGCCGCGTGATCTCCGGGCGGTAGCGCTCCAGCTCCGGCGAGGCCGGCACGAACACCGAGTAGCCCAGGGTCACGTACTCGGAGATGTTGAGAAAGACGATCTTCCCGTTGTGGATCCAGGCCTCCACCGCGAACTCCCAGCCGTCGAGGTGGGACTCCATGAGGACCGGGAACTCCTCGTCCGGGATCGTGTCGACCTCGTCCGGGGTGCGGATGACGCGGTGCCCCAGGCAGCCGGCCTTGTCGAAGGCCTTGAGGTGTATGGGGTCGTTGGGGTCGCCGTCGAGCTTGAGCAGGGTCTGGTTGACGCGCTTGAGAAAGCGGATCACGTCGTCGCGCTCGTGGGCCTCCTCGAAGATCCCCACGCGGATCCCGCCGAGCTGGGCGCGGCGCTTCATCAGCGCCTTGTCCCGCAGCAGCAGCGACTGGCCGTACAGGGTGGGGTTGTCCATGAGCATGGAGTTGATGGCCCCCGCCCACTCCACGGTCTCCTCGAACAGCGGGATCGCCACGTCGACGCCCATGTCCTTGAGGGTCTCGGCGATCTCCATGGACCGGTCGTTGAGTCGCTCGAAGTTCCAGGGGACGAACGGGATGTTGTGCTGCCGGCAGTAGTCCTCGGCCCAGTCCGGCGCCACCACCACATAGCGGCGGTCAAACCGGTCCACCGCGTCGACCGCGTTCGGTGCCCAGCCGAGCAGCGCCACGTAGCCCTTGGAGGGGTCGCGTCGCGACTCGTTGCCGTCCTGGGTCGCCAGCGAACTCCTGTCCGCCGCAGTGGTGGTCGTGTCTGCTGTGGAGATCTGCACGCGGTAACTGCCTCCTGGGTCGGGGCGCGGGCTGGTGGGCCACCAACCTACCCAAGAGGGAGCGGCACGTGCCGGGGACGCCGGCCGCCCAGGTGAGGTGGACCGCCGGGCCTACCGACGTATCACCGTGTCGAGCCAGTCGAACGCGCGCTGGCTGAACAACGCTGCCGCCCCCGCTTCGTCGTGTTCGCCGGCGCCCTCGGCGTTGGTGAACTCGATCATCGTCTTGGGCGCGGTGAGGGCGTCGAAGAATCTCTGCGCGTCGAGGACGCGCGGGTCGTTCTGGCCTACGGTCAGCAGCACGGGGCAGTCGATGCGGTCCGCGATGCCGTCCAGGGTGAACTGCGTCAGGTCTCGCAGGTAGTCGACGGGGGTCGCGCATCCGTGCGTGAGCATCCCCCGCCCCACGGAGAAGGCCAGTCCCGGCGACTGCGCCATCCCGGCGCGGACCGCCGCGTTGAGGTCGTCGTCGGCCTCCCCGGTGGCCAGGTCGTCGCGGTGATCCTCGGGGAGCAGCAGCGCGGCGTTGGCTCCCGGGGCGTACTGCGGGGCGTCGGCGATCACGGCGGCCAGGCGATGCTCCGCGGTGGCGGCACGGGGCGCGAGATGCCCGCCCCAGCTGCGGCCCAGCGCCGCTATCCGGGTGGCGTCGACCTCGGGACGGGCGACCAGCCAGTCGACCTGAGCGGTGACGACCGCCTCCCAGTCGTGTCGGAAGTGCAGGTCGCGCTCGACCAGTGCCGCGCCCTGACCGGGGCCGTCCATCATGAGGACGGCGTAACCGCGCCGCAATGCAGCGACGCCGCCGGCGACGTACGTCTCCTCCATCGTGCCGTCGTATCCGCCGACCAGGATCACCGTGGGGAACGGTCCCGGGCCGGGCGGGGTCGCGAAGTAGCCGTCGAGTTCGGTTCCCTCGTACGGGACCGCGATCTGCTGGAAGGGATGGTCCGTCAACTCGGCCGCTCGGCGGAAGGCGTCCCGTTGGCGCGCGTTCGCCGTGACGAACCGGGGATCCATCGGCGGCGCGTACATGAAGACCCCGGAGATACGGAAGTACGTCGCCGCACGGAGGAATCCCTCACGCGCGCTCACCCGGTGGCCGGCGGCGAGGCTCGCCTCCGCATCCGCGAGGATCCGTTCGCCGAGCGCGTTCCACTCGGCGTTCCAGGCGTCCCTGTCCCCTTCTGGGATCCTTCGGGCGGTGATGAACGCCTCGCCGACGTCGGCTCCGCCCGACGGGATGGTGTCGAGCACGCGGAGGAACTGGCCGTCGAATCCACTGTCCGAGAAGGCCAGTCCGGTGAGGGTGGGTGCGTCGGGGCGTCCATCGCCATCCACGGCAGGGGTCGTCGCATCCGATGGAGTGTTACTGGCCATGTCCGCACCTCGCCATTCCCGCTGGTCACCCCTGGTCTCATCCCCGCCACCATCATCGCTCACCCCACCTCTGTCCCGGGCGCGAATCATTCGTGATGCTGTGGCCGCCGGTTCACCGACGCCGGACGGTGATCCGCCCTCCTCGGTGCGGAGCGAACGCGACGCCGCGGGAGTGCCACTTCTCGCCGCGATCGGTGGTCGGGACGATCTCGTACATGCTCAGCAGGGTGCGGAGCACGACGTCCATCTCCATGGTCGCGAACGCCGCTCCGATGCACCGCCTGGTCCCGCCGCCGAACGGCAGCCAGGCCGGCGGCGGCGTGGTGTCGAGGAAGCGGGTCGGGTCGAAACGTTCGGGCTGGGCGAAGTGCGCGCTGTCGTCGTGCAGCAGCGAGATCGCGACCAACACGTTGTACCCGCGCGGGATGCGCCACGGGCCCAGGTCGAGGTGCGGCGCCTGCACGTGGCGCCCGGCGAGATCGATGACCGGCCGGCTGCGCTGCACCTCCAGGATCGTCGCGTGCCGGTAGCCGGCTCCCCCGTCGTCGACCTCGGCGACCAGCTCATCCAGCACCGCGGGGTTGCGGCTGAGCCGCTCCAGCGCCCAGGCGAGCGTCGTCGCGGTGGTCTCGTGTCCCGCCACGAGCAGTGCGGTGAGCTCGTCGCGGATCTCCTCGTCCGTCATGGACGAGCCGTCGTCGTAGGTGCTCTGCAGCATCATCGCCAGGATGTCGTCGCGCTCGTCGAGTCGGTCGTCTCGGCGGCCCCGGGCGATGAGGGCGGTGATCGCATCGTCGTACTCCGTCTTGTAGCGGGCGAACCGAGCGCGCGGGCCCACCGACCCCACGCGCACCGGCAGTTCCGGGGTGATGACCACCGCCGAACCGGCCTCCACCATGGGCGGGATGACGCGGCGCAGCGTGACGAGCTCGTCGTCCCGCGCGCCGAACACCGTCCGGATGATGATGTCCAGCGTGATGCGGGTCATCGACGGCAGGGAGGCGAACGGCCGGCCGACCACCCACGAGCCGAGTTCGCGCCGGGTCTCCTCCTCGACGACCGCCTCGTAGCCCGTGATGCGCCTGCCGTGCAGGGGCGGTGTGAGCAGCTTGCGGTGCCGACGGTGGTCGGTGCCCTCGATCGCGAACATCGACTGCTCCCCCAGCACCCGTCCCAGATTGGGGTCGATGTTGGTCAGCGACTCCTGGGGGGCGGTGAACAGTGCCTTGGCCAGCGCGGCGTCCGAGATCACCACCGCACGCCCGTAGATCGGCAGGTGCACGGTGACGGCGTCGCCGTATCTCGCCTGAAGCCGCTGGAGCACTCTGCGCCGGGCGAGGCCGAAGCCCACGCCCTGGACCGACCTGGGCAGCGAGGGCCCGGGCGGGAGCAGGGGTGCGCGGTCGTCGGCGGTCAGGCGTGTTGCGGACGCGGCGGGAACCGACCTGTCCGTCGTGCTGTCCATGGCGTCGCATCCTCGGCCTCGGGTGGCGTGCGGGGCGCCGTTCAGCCTACGTGCCGGAAATGCGGTGGTGGCCGCAGTTGGTGCGACGACGACGAGGACCTCCCCAACCGATCGACACCGCCCCCAATCCGCCGCGACCCCGGCATCGAATCCCGGATATGCACTCCGCGTCGCAGTCCCCGCGCCCCACCGACTTCCACGTCGCGGCGGACGGCACGGACGTGGCAGGGCTCTTCGCCGATCCCTGGGGCATCGACGCCGGGCACGGCTCGCCAGCGCCGGCGGAGTCCGACCAGTCCGATTCCGAGCGCGGGGACTTTCTCGGTGCCATGCGCGCATCGTGGGACGACTGGATGCCCGTCGCCACCACGGGCTGGGGCGCGGTGGTGCTCATCATCCCGTTGCTCGCGGCGCATGCCCTGGTCTGGGCATTCGGCGGGCGCCGGCCCCGCTAGGTGCGCCGACCCGTCGAGCTGCTCAGCCTCGCCCCAGCCGCCACAGGATGGTGCGCTCCTTCGACCGGGCCGCGTGCAGCGGATCGGCACTGTCGGCGGCGCGTGGATGCCGAGGTGTCGTTTCACTCGTCCCGACCACCGTCAGCCCGGCCGCGTCGATGCGGCTGAGCAGGTCATCGCGGGTGCGCAGGCCCAGGTGTTCGGCGAGGTCGGACAGGATCAGCCATCCCTCGCCCTGCGGGGTGAGGTGATCGGCGAGCCCGCTGAGGAAGCGGTGCAGCACGTCCGAGTCAGGGTCGTAGATCCCCTGCTCCAGAGCCGAGGTCGGGCGGCCGGGAATCCACGGCGGATTGCACACCACCACGTCGGCCCGCGCGGTGTCGCGCGCCTCGTCGTCGCCCGCCTCGCCGTCGTCCGCCTCGTCGTGGACATCGGGCCACAGGTCGGCCTGCACCACGGTGACCCGGCCCGCCAACCCCAGCCGATCCACGTTGTCCCGGGCGCACTGCACGGCCCGCGGGTTGATGTCGGTCGCGACCACTTCCCGCGCGCCGCGCCGGGCCAGCACCGCCGCGAGCACTCCGGTCCCCGTGCCGATGTCCCACACGACGGGGTGGTCGATGCCCTGCGGCCAGGAGGCGTCGGCGACCAGGTCGATGTACTCGTCGCGGGTGGGGGCGAAGACGCCGTGGGCGGGATGGATCCGAGCCCCCAGGGCGCCGACCTCGATCCCCTTGCGGTGCCACTCGTAGGCGCTGATCACGCCGAGGAGCTCGGGCAGCGAGACGAGAGTCTCCTCGCCGACGGAATCGCTCGACACCTCGGCGGGCTGATCGACCGGCTGCCCGTAGGCGTGAGCGCAGGCCTCGCGCGCGTCGGGCGCTCGGCGCAGGCTGATCGAGTAATCGGGCTGCAGGGGGATCAGGATCTTGCCCAGAATCGCCGCACGCTCCGCGCGCGCCTTCCGGTTGGCGAGGAAGACTTCGCCGGGGTCGGTGGACTGCGGTGCCCGGGACGCCCGCTTCTCGAGGCGACGGTCGAGAGCGCGCATGAGCTGCCGGGCGTTCTGGAAATCCCCCCGCCACAGCAGGCTTGATCCTCTCTGGGCGATTCTGAGAGCCTTGTCTGCGGCGATGTCGTCGGTGATCACGACGATTCCACTCGGCGCCGGTGCGGCGTTCTCGGAGCGCCAGAACCCGATGCGCTGGGTGCCGCTCTCGTTCCACCTGAATGTCGTCATGGCGCGTCCAGGGTATGGGCGTAAGAGAGCAAGTGAATCCTTCGAACTGGCGCGCACTCGCCGGCATGGCGAAAGCACGGATACGCGACACGGCGACGAGACGAGAGTAGCGCCGTTCAGGGCTTACCCGGTGCACACCGCCGACCCCGCCTCCACCGAGTCGAGACCACGCCTGTGTGCGTGGGCCGCATCGGCCTCACCGACTCGGCGGCGCTTCCCTCCTCATGGACTGGCGCACGCCGGTCGCCGAGCCGTTCTTCGCCGCGACGCTCGCCGATGCGAGTGGCGTGGCTTATCTCCGGCGGTACCGGGGGTGGGGCGGGCGCATCGTGGACTACTGGGATTAAGCCATTGGCGATGACGACGAGGGCTCCTCTCACGTCAGCCCCGACGACCTCTCGGCCTTCGTCTCGAGCCTGTCCCAGGCGCGGACCGGCCGAATGCGGGATGTGCTCACCACGATCCAGGCCGATCAGGACGCCATCATCCGTTCGGACGACACCGGTAGACCGTGAGGTACCCCTTCGTGAAATAGGAGTTGATTCCCCGATTGCGCAAACAGTCTCGAGAACCTCAAAACTGAGCTCAAACGCGGTCTAACGCTACCGAGTTACCTACCCAACTCCGCATCCGGGTTCTTTCCAGTGGGGGCGGTCATGCAATACCCTCAGAGGTATGACGATGGGTGGACGTGGGGCGGGCGGCGATAAGATTCAGTGGGATAAGCTGAATCAGCCTTGGTTCGACCGAATTGTTGAGACTCTGCTTCTTCGGAAGCTTCGAAGCGTGGCCGAAGTTGAAATACTCGATGGCAGAGGTGGCGATGGAGGCAGGGACGTGTCCGCTACCTACCCCGACGGTCGCCACGTTATTTACCAGTTGAAGTATTACCCCGAGGGAATGTCCGGTGGCCACAGGCCGCGTAGGACCGACGTGAAGAAGTCGTTCAAGCGAGCAGTCAACTTGCATGAGCCGCAAGACTGGATTCTTGTCACGCCCAGAAACTACTCCGACCCCGAGATGCAATTCTTGCGCAAGTTGCCAGATGAAACTCCTGCCGGAAAGCGCGCGCCCAAGGTTCAGTGGATCGGACGCGGAGGCCTGGACCAAATGCTTATCGAATTTCCTGAAGTTGATCGATGGTTAACCCTCGATCACGTTAAGGCAACTCGCGAGGTCTTTGAATGGGAAAGAAGAGCGTTCCTTGATTCTCCCGCCAGCGACCTCGCCGGAAGATTAGGCGCTCTTGGTGAGTTAGTCGATGCTACGGATCCTGACTGGACGTGGGACTTCGAGCGGCGTGAAGGCTTGACGATTCAAACGTTGCGAGCGCAGCATGACGAAGCGGCGACGCGTAGCCCCATCAGTATCACCTTCACCGCTGCGTTCGGACACGACTTTGCGGCAGACCAAGAAATTCGGCGGTCTATCGAATATGGATCGCCAGAGCGCATAGAGATCCCGGGCTCGGCGATCACAGAGTTTGATGTGTCGGGACCGAAGCTTATGAGCGATATGCCCGACCCGGATCTTCTGGTGATTACGAGCATTCCCGCCGATGACGTGCCCGCAGTTGGCATGCTTGTGGAACTCCGGTTTATTGAGTCAGGTGAAACGGTCGCGACCGAGGAGGGGACGGTCACCAAGGTCCACCGTGGCACTCGGGGCGTGACCACCGTTTTGTCGTTCTGCAGCGATCGACTCACGGTGAAAGCGCAGTTCACCTACCAGTCCTCGCCGAGCACCACTACGTTTGAAGTCGGGTGCAGAATTGAGGGGCTTAGTGCGCGAGCCGTTGCCGACCTACTCCGGACTGTTTCGAGGATAAGAACGTCAGGCGAGGTTCAACTCTATCTTGATGGCCGGTTCCTAGCTAAATACGGCCACCCCGGTGGCGCAATTGCTAAGGAAGACAGTGACCTAGACGAGATTCTCGAATTCGCGGATGACCTCGCTTGTGTTCTCGAGTACACGCGGCAGAACATGACTTTTCCGAAAAGATACACCGTGTTGGATCGGGTCCACGCGCGCGTCGCAAGACTGTTGATCGACGGTTATGTCGTCGCGTCACCTTTGGTACGCGGAGTAACGGCAAAGGTTGCCGATGACGTAGAGCCGTCTGCAGAAATTCGCAGCCTGCTCACACTGAGGCGATACGCACGATGGCAGGCTGGCTCCTACTTGGTTCCGATCGCTGGGAGAAACTTCAACCTCGGCCAATTCGTGGCGGTTCATCCCGAGTCATGGATTGAGAACGGTGTCGCGGCCTTTAAAGATCTGGAGCAAGGGAAAGTCAACTCCGGCCAACTAGTCGTCAGGCCGGGTGACGACCCATATTTTTTCGCCTACCTACCAGACTCTGATCTAAGGGATTACGACGATCGATTCTTCGCCGAATGGGACCTTGATGGCGTCGAGGAACCGTGGTTAGACCGGCCATGGCTTTCATTCGAGAACTCAGAAACCTAGCTTCCTGGCAGAAATGCGCGATGCTAAGAATTTGGGTATCAGACTGTTGCGGCCAGTGAAAGGCTGATGCTGCAACTCCATCGGATTGGAGATCCTCTCGGGACCGCCACTCAGGTCACCGTCTCGCTGCCATTACCCGAACCGACCCATTCCGCACCGATGGATCAGTTGACCGCAGCGCACTAAACGGGTTTGAACTCCGCCTCAGCGGCACTTGTCGATGACCCCACCGCGGATCATAGCCAGTGGCCCAGCCGCGACCCCGTCGTTCTCGCTCGTACACCATCAAGCGTTGAGTTAATAGTGCCGCTTAGTAACCCAGTTCCCCGGCGGCCCTAGGGGCGATCTGCAAACTCTCGATACGCGCTATTCGGTAGCTCGAAATTCGTTGACTTGTTGACCTTTCTCGGACAGTACATCACTTTCCGACGGCGGAATTTTGAAAATCAACTTTATCCCGTTTTTCGCCGCAAGTTTATCCAATATGTTGAGGTGTTCTGGGCTAGATGGAGAGCCCCCCCACGTTGCGATCACAGAATTTGCCGTATGGTAATCCAAGACTACAGGGAGACTCATCAATCCGATATAATGATCGGCTTCCTTCATAAATCCGGTCAAATCGGGACGCTTCTTTCTATTTTCATTCCCCACGCCGCCAAACCAACCTCCTTCGCGCTCATTAATTAATTCGCGATAGGCGATTGAACTGGCGTTTCGCGCTTCCAGTTCTCGCGCATTCTGTTCGTTAAAGTAAATGTGGCGCAGCTGGGCGACACTGTCAGTAAGAAGATCCACCTTAGCTTCAAGCGGCGATTCGTTAGCGTCCGGCTCGTTGGCCTTTATAGTCAAACCAAAGTGGCGCCACAAAGGATTTTGGCCACTGCAACTTGAGGCGCTATCGGAAATGTGACGGACTAGACGTTCCTGTTCATCTTCAATCTCCCAGCCGCGCAAGCTGGAGCTATAAATGTGAGTGTTAATTCCAGATGTATCGAACGGCAGCGACGTGTGGTCGTCTCTAACTAAAGCCACTGGAAGATTCAGAGATGTCCGAACACCGAGTTCAAAAAAAACATTCGGATTATGCCGACTTAAATCGCATAGTACCAAGTCCGCATTACTAAGGTGGGATATTATCTGACCGTGAATCAAATGTGACCCCTGCGCTGCTGGCCGGATTGCAGTAAACCCTGCTCTTTCCACAGCCTTTACGAACAGGCTTTCAATCACGTGCTCCCAGTGATCTGGGTCCTCGTAGAACTTCGCCTCCTCATCATGGGTGGTAATCGGCATCGCTATGAAGCACGTAGGCCGGGGATCCGGCGGTGGCTCTTTGGAAGTCCTATGGGGAGCTGACATACACATCACAGTATTGGATCGTGCTCGAGGCAGCCGGGGCTAGGCAAAAATCGCCTGTCCGTGAGCGAGGTGGCGGGCCTAGGACGTGGTGGCAGGGATGACTTCATCGTGTCAAGCTCTCCCAGATCGCGAGGGACTTCGGGATCCACTACACCACGCTGTACTCGTGGATGAAGAAGGCTGACTTCGAAGACGTTGAACGCCCCGGCGCCACCGCAGTCCAGACGGCTGAGCTACGTGAGGCGAAGAAGCGGGTTAAGACCCTCAAGAAAGAAATCAAGGTCCTGAGGCGGGCCGCGGCCTACTTCCCTCAGGCCCATCTACTGGGAAAATGAGCTACCCGCTCATCCGTGATCTGGCCGCTGACTGGATCCCCGTAACGGTGACCTGTCGGGTGCTCAAAATCTCCCAGCATCCCTACTATCGCTTGCTCAAGTGCCCGATCACGCCGTCTGCACTGGACGAGGCCTACCGCGCCAACGCCCTTTTCGACGCCCACCGTGGCGACCCAGAGTTCGGGTACCGGTTCCTCATGATAGAGGCTCGTGACGCTGTTGAGCCGATGACCGCACGCACGGGGTGGAAAGACTGCTCCGGGAATGGCTGGTGGTCGGTGTTCGGGAAGCGCAATAGTGGTGCGAAGAAGCCCAGTCCAACGGTCCATGACGACCAGTGCGCTGTGGTCGATGAGAAGGGCCGCACCCGGCACAAGTTCACCGCTGAGGCCGCGAACCGATTCTGAATCGGTGACAATACCGAATACTGGACGAATGAGTGGAAGTTGAACCTTTGCGCGTTCAAGGACGTCTACTCCAACAGGATTGTCGGATACCCCATCGACTCGCGGATGAAGTCACGCTTGGCCCTCGCGGCCCTGGACAACGCTGCTGGCCCGCGTTGTGACGTCGCCGGGTGTGTCGTCCACACCGACGGAGGGTCCCATTTCAAGAGCCGGAGATTCGTGCACGCCTTGAACCGTCACGACATGGTCGGATCCATGGGCCGAGTTGGAGCGGCCGGCGACAACGCCGCCATGGAATCGTTCTTCGCGCTGCTA
>NZ_JAALDW010000530.1:0-88 GCF_014145055.1 Dietzia sp. DQ11-38-2 | reverse complement strand
TAAACGGCCCGGTAGTTTGGGCGTGTGGGGCTGAAATTTCGGAAGGTGCCGACGGGGTCGGGGGCCACGGGCGTGCAGTTGGTCGAGT
>NZ_JAALDW010000065.1:0-2359 GCF_014145055.1 Dietzia sp. DQ11-38-2 | reverse complement strand
TGGTCGACCGGCTCGACGGCGACACCCCGGTCTACGGTGTCGAGCGCACCGAGGGCTCTCTCGAGGAGAGGGCCGCCGGGTACCTGGACAGGATCCGGGAGATCGCCTCCGGGCGCCCCGTCGCGCTGGGCGGCTGGTCCTTCGGCGGGGCACTGGCGGTCGAGGTCGCGCGTCAGTTGCGGGCCGCCGACGACGTCGTGGCGCTGGTGGCCCTCCTGGACACCGTGCAGCCGTCCGAGCCGGTCCCGGACACGCTCGACGAGGCTGAGGCCCGTTGGCGGCGCTACTCCGAGTTCGCCAAGCGGACCTACGGCCTGGACGTGGAGGTGCCGCGGGAGTTCCTCGCCGAGCACGGGGAGGACGGGGTGCTGGGGATGCTTCTCGAGGGCCTGGGCGCGGAGGCCAACGCCATGGGCGGCGGAGTCATCGAACACCAGCGCGCGAGCTTCGTCGACAACCGCATCCTCCAGAGCGCGGACCTGTCCGCGTGGTCCGGGGTCGGCGCGGAGGTCTCCTTCGTGCTCTACCGCGCCGAGCGGATGCACGAGGGGGCGATCGAGCTCGAGCCCCGGTACGCGCACGTGGACCCCGACGGCGGCTGGGGCCGGATCGTCTCCGATCTCGAGGTGGTCCAGCTCAAGGGAGACCACCTCGCGGTGGTCGATGAACCCGTGGTCGGTACGGTCGGTAAGCATCTGGCGCGTCGGCTCTCGGAGATCGACGCGGGAGTACTGAAGGGATCGGACGCGTGACGGCTAGGACCACCGCGGAGAAGCTCGCAGAACTGCGGGTCAAGACCGAGCAGGCCCGGGACCCGGGCAGCGAGCGGGCCAGGGCCCGACGCGACGCCGCGGGCCACACGCCGCCGCGGGAGCGCATCGCGGAGCTGCTCGACCCGGGCAGCTTCGTGGAGATGGGCCAGCTGGCGAAGGCTCCCGGTAACCCGGACAACCCGTTCGGGGACGGTGTGGTGACCGGGCGCGGCACGATCGACGGGCGACCCGTGGTCGTGTACGCGCACGACAACACGGTGTTCGGCGGGTCGGTGGGCGAGGGCTTCGGCAAGAAGGTCTGCGCGATCATGGACTTCGCCCTCAAGGTGGGGTGTCCCATCATCGGGATCAACGACTCGGGTGGAGCCCGCGTGCAGGACGCCGTCACCTCCCTGGCCTACTACTCGGAGATCTCCAAGCGTCAGTACCCGGCGTCCGGGTACATCCCGCAGATCTCGATCATGTTGGGCAAGTGCGCGGGTGGCGCCGTCTACGCGCCCGTCACCACCGACTTCGTGGTGGCTGTCAAGGACCAGGCGTACATGTTCGTCACCGGTCCGGACGTGATCAAGCAGGTCACCGGCGAGGACATCTCGATGGATGACCTCGGTTCCGCCCTGCAGCAGGCCAAGAACGGCAACGTCAACCACGTGGCCGTGAGCGAGCACGACGCGTTCATGTACGTGCGGAACCTACTCAGCTTCATGCCCTCCTCGGCCGCCGAGAAGGCGCCGAGGATCAATCCAGGGCTCGAACCGTCGACCACCGCCTCCGACCTGGAACTCGACTCGATCATCCCGGACTCGGACAACGCGGCGTACGACATGCACGACCTGCTCATCCGGATGTTCGACGACGGCGAGTTCGTCGAGACCTCGGGGCAGTTCGCCCAGAACATCATCACCGGCTTCGCCCGGGTCGACGGCGAGTCGGTCGGCGTCGTGGCCAACCAGCCGCTTCACCTGTCGGGATCCCTGGACATCGACGCCTCGGAGAAGGCCACCCGGTTCATGATGCTGTGCGACGCCTACTCGATCCCGATCGTCTACGTGGTCGACACCCCCGGGTACCTGCCGGGTGTCCAGCAGGAGAAGCTCGGCATCATCCACCGCGGCGCCAAGATGGGGTACGCGGTGGCCGCCACCTCGGTGCCCAAGGTGACCTTCGTCGTCCGCAAGGCCTATGGCGGCGCCTACGCCGTGATGGGGTCCAAGAACCTTGGCGGGGACCTGAACTTCGCCTGGCCCACCGCCCGTATCGCGGTGATGGGGGCCGAGGGCGCGGTGGATCTGCTGCAGCGTCGGCAGATCGAGGAGGCGGGCCCGGAGGAGGGGCCCAAGCTCCGCAAGCAGCTGATCGACATGTACAACGAGTTCATCGCGACCCCGTACTCGGCCGCCGAGCGCGGGTACATCGACGCGGTGATCGAGCCGTCGCAGACTCGTCTGGTCCTGCGCGGCGCGTTAGCCCAGCTGCGCGACAAGATCCGCAACGAGCCCCCGCGCAAGCACCCCATCGCCCCGCTGTGACCGCCGCCGTCCGCTGACCCGACCCCCGGGGGTGGCGGCGTGGGGCGGCACGCGCCC
>NZ_JAALDW010000064.1:0-2903 GCF_014145055.1 Dietzia sp. DQ11-38-2 | reverse complement strand
CCCACCTTCACCGACCCCGAGCTGGACCCGTATTTCGCCCAGGCGTCCGGGGCCTCGGTGATGACCGAGCGAGGCGAGGTCGTGTCCACCGAGATGGCGCCGTGCGGCTCCCCCGACAACGGGCGGGTCCTGCCCGGGCCGCCGCTCGACCCCCGGTTCCCCGGCCCCGAGTGCCCGCGCTCGATAGTGCGACTCGACACCGGCCCGGACGCCGGCCGGGAGGTGCTGTTGGAGATCCCGCCCGGGCCCGGATCGCCGGATCTCGGCGCCGGTGACCAGATCCAGCTCGGCCGCTCCCCCCAGGGAGCCACCGACATCTACGCGTTCGAGGACTTCACGCGGACCGTGCCCATGGCCCTGTGGCTCCTCGTGGGCGCCGCGGTGATGGTCGCCGTCGGGCGATGGAAGGGACTGCGGGCCCTCATCGGGATCGTGGTGGCCCTCATCGTCGTCGTGGGGTTCGTCCTCCCCTCGATCCTGGACGGCAATCCGGCCATCCTGGTGGCCGTCATCGGCGGCTCCGCGGTCCTCTACCTGGTGATCTACGTGGTGCACGGCATCAACCTCAAGACCCACGCCGCCCTGCTCGGGACACTGTCCGCGATGCTGGCGGCGGCGTTACTGAGCTGGGTGGTCATCGAGACGACCAGGATCACCGGGCTCAGTGGCGACTCCACGACCCAGGTTCAGGTGTTCGTGCAACACGTCTCGCTCACCGGGCTCCTGCTCGCCGGCTTCATCATCGGCGCGCTCGGCGTGCTCAACGACGTCACCGTGAGCCAGTCCGCGACCGTGTTCGAGATGCGCCACCTCGACCCCCACGCCGGCCCCGTCGAGGTGTTCCGGTCCGCGATGGGCGTAGGACGCGACCACGTGGCCTCGATGGTCTACACCCTGGTGCTCGCGTACACCGGGTCGGCGCTCCCCCTGCTGCTGCTGTTCTCGCTGGGAACCCGCTCGCCGCTGTCGATCCTCACGTCCGACGTCGTGGCGGTGGAGCTGATGCGGTCGCTCGTCGGCGCGATCGCGCTCGCGCTGTGCGTCCCGCTCACCACAGCGGCCGCGGTGTGGCTCTCCCGGGACGTGACCTCGGAGGAACTGGACCGGGCGACCGTCGGCACGCGTGCGTGAGAGTCCCGGGTCTACTGACGGTATGAGGCCAGGAAGTTGCCGATCCGCTCGATCGCCACGGCGAGGTCCCGGCCGGCCGGCAACGTGACCACCCGGAAGTGGTCCGGATTCGGCCAGTTGAACCCCGTGCCCTGGGTGACGAGGATGCGCTCGCGCTCGAGAAGGTCCAGGGCGAACAGGCGGTCGTCGTAGATCTCGTGGACCTCCGGGTCGAGCCTGGGGAACACGTAGAGGGCTCCCATCGGCTTGACGCAGCTCACCCCCGGGATCGAGTTGAGCTTTTCCCACGCGATGCCGCGCTGCTCGTGGAGCCGTCCCCCGGGCTCGATCAGTTCGTCGATCGACTGGTACCCGCCGAGAGCCACCTGGATCGCGTGCTGCGCCGGCACGTTGGGGCACAGTCTCGTCGAGGCCAGCAATTCCAGTCCCTCGAGGAACCCGGCCGCGTGCGCCTTCGGTCCGGTGATCGCCATCCAGCCCGCCCGGTAACCCGCCACGCGGTAGGTCTTGGACAGTCCGTTGAAGGTCAGGACCAGCAGATCGTGCGCGAGCGAGGCGATCGAGGTGTGCTGGGCCTCGTCGTAGATGATCCGGTCGTAGATCTCGTCGGCCAGGATGAGCAGACTGTGCTCGCGCGCCAGGTCCACGATCCCCTGCAGGACCTCGCGGGAGTAGACCGCCCCGGTGGGGTTGTTGGGGTTGATCACCACGATGGCCTTGGTCCTGGGCGTGATCTTCGAGGCGATGTCCTCGAGTGACGGATTCCAGTCGTCGTCCTCGTCCGTGAGGTAGTGGACGGGCCTGCCGCCCGCGAGCGAGGTCATGGCGGTCCAGAGCGGATAGTCCGGCGCCGGGATGAGGACCTCGTCGCCGTCGTCGAGCAGGGCCTGCATCGTCATCGTGATGAGCTCGGAGACTCCGTTGCCCAGGTAGATGTCCTCCACATCCAGGTGGGGGAAATCGGGCACCAACTCGTAGCGCGTGAAGATCGCCCGGCGGGCCGACAGGATGCCCTTGGACTCCGAGTAGCCCTGCGCATGGGGGAGAGCCGCGATCATGTCGCGCATGATCACGTCCGGTGCCTCGAACCCGAAGGGCGCGGGGTTGCCGATGTTCAGCTTGAGGATCCGGTGGCCCTCCGCCTCGAGCTGGTTCGCCCGCGCGAGGACGGGGCCACGGATCTCGTAGAGGACGTCCTTGAGTTTGGACGACTGGTCGAGCGTGCGCGGCTGGCGGAGCGTGCGTCCCGTGGTCTCAGGCGTCATGTCTGCAGATTGTGCCACCCCGGACCGGCGGTGCTCCGGTCGCGCCGACCCCGTGGGCGTCAGACCGGTGGCATCGGACCCGTGGCGTCAGATCCCGTACCGCAGATCGATGATGGCCGGGATGTCCGAATGGGGCAGGAGATCGTCGGGATGCTGCACCGAGAGGTAGTCCACGCATCGCCTCTCGTGCGGGGCCAGGGCGTACGGCTGGGAGTCGATCGACAGGCCGGTGAGCTGACGGAGCCTGCGCACCTCCCCCCGGACCGTGGCCGTGGCGTCGCCGTCACCGTAGAGCGCCTCGGACAGGGACCGCGCCGACCAGGCCTCCCGGGACGCCAACAACGCGAGCAACTCCGCCCGTCGCGGGGTGAGGTCGATACTCGACCCGTCGGCACGGATCACCGACGGCCGCCACCCGAGCAGACGGATCTCGGTCACCGGGGCCCCGTCTCGACCGGCCCGCCCGTCGGGGCCGGGCTGCGGCACCGGATCCGCCGGGCGGTCGGC
>NZ_JAALDW010000063.1:0-9178 GCF_014145055.1 Dietzia sp. DQ11-38-2 | reverse complement strand
GCCTCGGCTCGGGTGGTGGCAAGACCGCCACTGTGGTGGAGGACGAGTGCGACGCCTACATCCACACCAGTGGCCACCACCAGTGGGATTCGGCCGCCACCTACGGAGTGGTACGCCAGCGCGGACTGCACGCCAGCCGACTCGACGGGTCAGAACTGGTCTACAACGTCGAGCAGATAGATTTCCCGGACCTGCTCGTGTGCAAGGAGGACGTCGCCGACCGCATCATCGAGGGGGCCCGGCAGTACCTCTGATCCGGCTCCGGACCGACGTACCTGGCCTCGCGACCCCGCCTGGTCGTCGAGGACCCGCCTAGTCCTCGAGGCCCCGGTAGCCGGCGAACCGCTCGGCGATCTGGTCCTCGGTCACCCCGTAGTCGGCGAGTGTGTAGCGGTGTGCGGGTGCGCGGTCGCCGGACAGGCTCCTGGCGTTCTCCGCCTCGACCGCGTCCCGCACGTCGTCGTCGAGCCCCGCGCCGGCCGCGGCGTACACCCGTTCCACCACTCCCGCCGGGTCCTCGATCAGTTCCCGGTGGTTGACGTCGACGAACGTCGCCTGCGAGCCCGGGTCCGCCTCGTGCCGTGAACGGACCGCGTCGAACTCGGCCACGCCCCGCGCCCACAGGTCGAGCTGCGAGGACCCGATGTAGTCCGGGGTGAAGCGGGTCGACCAGTCCGCGGCGGTCCGGTGCGCCAGCGAGAACATCGACGCCATGGACTTCCGCGGATCACGGTGGGTCTGCACCACCACGGCGTCGGGGTACACCTCGAGGAGTGCGTCCAGCGCGAACAGGTGGCTCGGGTTCTTGAGCACCCAGCGGCGATCGGGGTCGTCCGCACCGATCAACTGAAGGTTCCGCTTGTGCCGTCGGTACGCGGGGACCCAGTCCACGCTCTGCAGCCATGTCGAGTACCCGTCGAGCCTGACGAGACACTCGTACGAGGCCGACGTCGCGGACTGGCGCAGCAACTGCCAGCACTCCTCCAGGTCGTCGGCGGAGATGTAGTGCACTCCTCCGTAGTCGGGATTCTCCGACATGAACCCGGCGTACAGGTCGCGTAGTCCCCGGTAGGTGGGGTCGTCCTCCCACTGGTCCCGCGGCGGCCTCGGCTTGGGCACCTCCGTGAGCCACAGCTCGAGCCCCTGGTTGGCGGGGTCGGCGCCGAGGAGCCGGTGCAGCGCCGTGGTCCCGGTCCGGGGCAACCCGGTGACGACGACGGGCCGCACGATCTCGATGTCCGCCTGGGCCGGGTCCGCGGTGAAGCCCGCCTGCGAGACGAGCCGCGCCACCATCGCGCCCTTGAGCACGGACCGCCAGTACTTGCTCCCGGCCGGGGTGAGCCCGGCATCGGAGTGCAGGGAGTCCAGGAGGACGCCCAGTGCCTCGCGGTGGTGGTCCTGCCCATCGCCGAAGTCCTCCAACCCGATCGCCCGGGAGGCGCTCGCGTGGAGGTCCTCGACGGTCCCGACGTGCACCCGCTCGTCGTCGGTCACGGTCGATCCGGTCATGAGAGTCCTCTCCGCGCGAACGCGTCCTGCCGCGCGGCGATGCGCTCGCGCCACTGCTCGGAGCTCACCCGCTGGTCGTCGTAGCCGGGGACCTCGCTCGCGAGCTGGTCGAACGGCACCACTGTGACCGCCGGACCGAGCTCCGGGGTGATGGGCTCGCTCACCCGCTGCCACCGGAACTGCATGATGCCCTCGCGGTGCCCCAGGGTCTCGATCCAGTTGGCCAGACCGGGGTCGCGGTCGGCCACGACGAGGTGGATCATGCCGTCCTCGGAGACGTGCGCCTGGTCCGCGGTGAGGCTCGTCTGGTGATGCACGTAGTCGAGCGAGGCGTACCACATGCTGCCCAGCTGGAACCCCTGGTACGGGACCCCCGCGACGGGAACGGAGATCACCATGGCCTCATCGGCCCCGAGCTCGAAGACCCCGGCCGAGGAGAACTGGGTGGTGAGCCCGCCGGGGGTCTGCCGGGGCTCGTTCAGTGTGTTGCGCTCCTGGTCACCGAAGAACCACTCCGGGAACGCCAACCACGTCCGCAGCCTCCCGACCAGCGCCTGCGCGAGCTTGGCGTAGAACTTCTCCTGCCCGGCGAGCGTCACCGGTTCCGGCGCGGTGCCCACCGTGTCGACCCTGCGGAGGATCGCCGACCCGGCCACCTCCCGGCTCCAGTCGGAGTACACCTCGCGGACGGCGATCATGGACGACCCCGGGTGCAGCACCACGTAGCCGGAGTCGCCCTCGTCGTCGTCATGCCGTGGTGGCCCCAGGCGGAAGCGGTACCGACCGTCGTCGTCGATCTCGAGAGCACGGTCGTCGAACGCGGCGTGCGACGCGGCGCGTTCGTCGGCCGAGTACGTCCCTGCCATGACCTGGAACGACAGGTCCGCGGTGGTGCCGCGACGACCCTCGATCACGTACTCGGCGCCGTCGGCGAGGTTGGCGTAGAAGTACAGGGTGTCCGGGTTGTCCAGGCCCATCTTGGTGTACGGACCCGTGGCCTGGAACAACTGAGGGTGTGTGCGTCCGCGGTGCTGGCCGGTCTCGATGGCCCCGCGGATGGTCCCGAGCAGATAGTCGAGCCCCTCCGCGACGTCCTCCTCGGTCCGCACGTGCGGCGCCGACCGGATGATCTCCTCCGCCTCGGCCAGCGCCCGCGCCAACGGCGCGGTCGCCCCTGCTGCCCCGTCCACTGCTGCCCCGTCCATCGCGCCGCTCACAGCCACGTGTACGAGTCGGCGGACGTGATGAAGTTCTCGAGCTCTTCCTGTTCGGGCGTCGGATCCACGATGTCCTCCTCGATACTCAGATATGCGCCGCGGTAGAACAACAGCGGCCGGACGTCCCGCTCGGTCGGTCCGAGATGGGCGACCCGGCCCAGGACGATCCAGTGGTCGCCACCGTCGAGGACCTGGTCGATCTCACAGTCCAACCAGGCCATCACGCCGTGGATCACCGGCGAGCCGAGCGGGCTCGGTGACCAGTCGATCGACGCGAACTTGTCGTCGCCGCGACGGCCGAAGGTGGAGGAGACGCCCTCCTGTTCCTCGGAGAGGATGTTGACGCAGAACCTGCCGGCCGCCTCGATCCCTTTCCACGAGCCGGACGTCTTCATCGGGCAGAACAGCACCAGGGGTGGTTCGAGGGACAGGGCGGAGAAGGACTGGCACGCGAAACCGACCGGCGCGTCCTCCGTGACCGCCGTGATGACGGTGATCCCGGTACAGAACTGGCCGAGCGCGTCGCGCAGGTCCCGGCTGGAGAAGCTCTGTCCCTCCGGGGGGTGGTCGGTGCTGCTCATGTGAAGTCGGTCCTCCCTGGACTGGGGTGGTGCGTGGGCGTCATCGCCTCCCGGGCGGTCCCGCCCGGGAGGCCAGCCTAGGCTTCTACTTGAAGCCGACGGAGAAATCGTGTCCCCACAGGCTCACCGCCGTGGACTCCCGCGCGACCCAGTCCGCATCGTCGACCTGCACGCCCTCGCAGCCGTACTCGCAGTCGAAACCACCGGGCGTCTTCATGTAGAAGCTGAGCATCTTGTCGTTGACGTGACGACCGAGCGAGGCCGACATCCTGACCTTCTTGCGCAACGCCCGGTCCAGCGCCAGCCCCACGTCGTCGGCCGACGCGACCTCGACCATGAGGTGGATGATCCCGGTCGGGTTGGGGAAGGGTGTGAACGCCAGGGAGTGGTGGCGGGGGTTGCACCCGAGGAAGCGCAGCCAGGCGGGCTCCCCGTCGGCCGGTCGACCCACGATCTCCGGCGGCAGACTCATCGAGTCGCGGAGGGAGAATCCCAGGACGTCGCGGTAGAACTCGAGCGCCGCGACCTCGTCCGGGGTGGAGAGCACGATGTGGCCGGCACCCTGGTCCCCCGTGACGAACTCGTGGCCGTAGGGCGTGGGGATGCGGCGGTGCTGTAGCGCGATGGTGTGGTAGATCTCCAGCGTGAACCCGGCGGGGTCCTGGCACGTGATCAGTCCGCGGACCTTCCGGTCCCGCTTCACCTCGTCCGAGCCCTCCTCCCAGGGGACCCCGGCGTCCTCGAGACGGCGCCTGACGTCGTCGAGTTCCGCCTCGTTCGCACACTCCCAGCCCACCGCGGCGAGCGTGTCCTCCGGCCCGGGGACGATGATCCACCGATGCGGGTTCTCGTCCATACGGAAGTAGAGCGCGTCGGGGTCGTCGCCCTTGCCCTCGACGAACCCGAGCACCTTGGTGCCGTACTCGCGCCAGGCCTCCATGTCGGTCGCGTAGATCCGCACATACCCGAAGTTGCTTATCGCCATGCCAAGTCAGTCCTCTCGATCGGCTCCGGCGGATCAGACCATGGAGTCCGCGACCTTCTCGCCGAACTCGTTCTGTCCGTACATGATGTACGCCTTGGTCGCCTCGTTGGCCGCGTGGACCCGACCGGCGTTGGCATCGCGCCAGAACCGCTGGATCGGCGAGGTGTCCTCGAGCGCGCGGGCGCCCGAGTTCTGGAACAGCAGCCCGATCGCGTCGATGGCCCGCTGGGTCGCGCGGACCTGGTCCCGGCGGGCGCGGGTGCGGATGTCCATGCCCGGGAACTCGCCGGCCTTGATCAGATCCATCTCCTCGCGGACGTTCCGCATGAGCTGCAGCCATGCGGCGTCGATGTCGCCCGCCGCCTCCGCGAGCCGCACCTTGGCGAACGGGTCGTCCTTGGCCTTGGTGCCGAACGCGGCGCGGACCCGCGCGCGCTGGTGCTCGCGGTGCACCTCGTAACACCCGAACGCCATCCCGACGATCGGCGTGGAGATGGTCGTGGGGTGGATGGTTCCCCACGGCATCCGGTAGATCGGGTTGGTGTTGACCTCGAGACCCGGGCTGGTCGTGTTGGCCATGTCCCCGAAGGACAGCACGCGGTGCGCGGGGATGAGCGCGTCCTTGATCAGGATGTCGTTGGACCCGGTGCCCTTGAGTCCGGCGACGTGCCAGACGTCGAGGATCTCGTACTGCGACTTCTCGACCAGGAAGGTGCAGAAGTCGATCATCTTGCCGTCTGCGTCCAGCACCGGACCGCCGACGAACACCCAGTCGGCGTGGTCACAGCCCGAGGACCAGGACCACTTGCCGTTGAGGAGATACCCGTCGTCGTTCTTCGTGGCCGCACCCATCGGGGCGTAGGACGACGAGATACGGACTGTGGTGTCCGACCCCCACACGTCCTCCTGCGCCTGCTGGGGAAACAGGGCCAGGTGCCAGTTGTGGATCCCCAGGATGCTGGCGCACCACCCGGTGGACGGGCACGCGGAGGCTATGGTCATGGCCGCCGTGTAGAAGGCCTCCATGTCCGCCTCGTACCCGCCCCACTGGGCGGGCTGGCAGAGCTTGAAGAAACCGGCCTCGTCGAGCTCCGCGATGTTCTGCGGATGGACCCGGCGTAGGTCCTCGGTCTCCTGCGCACGCTCGGCGAAACCGGGCAGCAGCGCTTTGATCCGGTCGATGACCTCGTGGTTGGCGTGCTCGCTCATGTGATCCCTCTCTGGCTTTTGTAGGCCGCTTGACCCTAGACTAGAACACGTTACAGTTTTGCACCAGACTGAATACCCCCGAGTGCAGGCTATGGCACCCCGTGCCAGCGCCGACGGGGATTGGTTGTGACCGGCAACCCGATTCTATAACCTGTTCTCATCCGGCTCATGCCCTCAGGAGGATCATCATGACCGCAACTGGCTCGGCCCCCGGAGCCGTCCGAGAGATCGACACGGGTGAGGCGCGGGAACGCTACGCGCGCGGCTGGCACTGCATCGGCACCGTCAAGGAGTTCAGCGACGGCAAACCGCACTCCATCCAGGCGTTCGGCACCAAGCTCGTCGTGTGGGCGGACGACCAGGGCGAGGTCAAGGTCCTCGACGCCTACTGTCGCCACCTCGGAGGCGACCTCTCCGACGGCGAGATCAAGGACGGCAACATCGCCTGCCCGTTCCACGACTGGCGGTGGGGTGGCGACGGCAAGTGCAAGGGCATCCCCTACGCCAAGCGGGTCCCCCTGCGCGCCAGGACCCGCGCGTGGACCACGAACATCCAATCCGGTCAGGTCTTCGTCTGGCACGACCACGAGGGCAACCCGCCCCGCGACGAGGACGCGATCCCGGTAGTCACCGAGTACGGCACCGACGAGTGGACCGACTGGGAGTGGAACCGCCTCGTGATCGAGGGGTCGAACTGCATGGAGATCGTCGACAACGTCGTCGACATGGCGCACTTCTACTACATCCACTTCGCGTTCCCGACGTACTTCAAGAACGTCTTCGAGGGCCAGACCGCCACCCAGTACCTCAACACCAAGGGCCGGCCGGACCACGACCCGACCGGCGGCAAGTACGGGGACACCCTTCTGGAGTCCGAGGCGTCCTACTTCGGCCCCGCGTACATGATCAACCCCCTCAAGCAGAAGTACGGCGACTTCGAGACCGAAGCCATCCTCATCAACTGCCACTACCCGATCGACCAGAACTCGTTCGTGTTGATGTACGGACTCTCGGTGAAGAAGCCCGCGGGCTTCGACGACGCGACTTCCGCCAAGATGGCCGCGAAGATCGCCACGTTCTTCGGCGAGGGGTTCCTCCAGGACGTCAGGATCTGGCAGCGCAAGTCCCAGATCGCGAACCCGCTGCTGTGCGAGGAGGACGGACCCGTCTACCAGCTCCGCCGCTGGTACGAGCAGTTCTACGTGGACCGGGACAAGGTAGAGCCCGAGATGCAGGAGCGTTTCGAGTTCGAGGTCGACACCACCGCCGCCAACACGTACTGGGAGAGCGAGGTCGCCGAGAACCTCCGCAAGCAGGAGGCGGGCGAGGCCGAGACCTCGGACGAGCAGACCCAGTACACCGGGATGGCCGAGGTCGCCGGGGAAGCGAACGCCTCCCGAGCGGAGACCTGATGTTCAAGCAGCACGACGCCCGGCGCGCCCCCACCTGGGATCGGTCCGACCCGGCGCGCGCCGCGCGTCTGCACGGTGACACGGACCTCGACCGCGAGACCTACACCCGGGCGGGCTTCCAGCCCGTGGAGTGCCGCACGTGCGGGACCTGCGCGTCCGTTCGCAAGAACAGCGAGAAGCACACCTCGATCCAGTGGACCGCGAACAGTGACCGCGCGTGCCCCGTGCTCTCCGAGTGGCGGGCGGGCGGGGAGCGGCCCCAGGGCGAGGACACGTGCCCCCGGATGCTCGCGAGCATCCGGTACGCCTACGCGGAGGGTCTGATCACGCTCGCCGACGGCGTCGATCCCGCTGACACCGATCACATGGTCAACCCTCTGTTCGTCCCGGAGTAGGACGTCCCGGAGTGACCTCCCGAACCGCCGCACGCAAGCGATAGGCTCCCAACCCATGACCGCCACCCCACAACTCGGCTCCTTCGTGCGCGAACTCTCGATCGCCGAGGTGATCGAGGAGACGGCCGACGCCAAGTCGATCGTCTTCGAGATCCCGGCCGGCGCGGAGGACGATTTCCGATACACCCCCGGCCAGTTCCTCACCCTGCGGATCCCCAGCGACCGGACCGGGTCCGTGGCGCGGTGCTACTCCCTCTCCAGTTCCCCCACCGAGGACTCCCGTCTCAAGGTGACCGTCAAACGCACCGTGGACGGCTATGGATCCAACTGGCTGTGTGACAACGCCGAGGTCGGCATGTCCATGCACGTCCTGGCACCGTCGGGCATCTTCACGCCCAAGAATCTCGACCAGGACTTCATCCTCCTGGCCGCCGGCTCCGGAATCACCCCGGTGATGTCGATCCTCAAGTCGGCGCTCTCCCAGGGCACCGGGCACATCGTCATGGTCTACGCCAACCGCGACGAGAAATCCGTGATCTTCAAGGACGAACTGCAGACCCTGCAGCGGGAGAACCCCGACCGGCTCACCGTCCTGCACTGGCTCGAATCGGTGTCGGGCATCCCCTCCCCCGAGATGATCGGGAATCTGCTCCACCCGGTGGCCACCAAGCGCCAGTCGTACATCTGCGGCCCGGCACCGTTCATGGAGACCGTCAAGGACGGCCTCCGCCGCGCGGGTGCCGACATGCACCTCATCCACACCGAGGCCTTCTCCTCGATCGAGGGCGACCCGTTCGCCGAGATCGTGATCGACGACTCGCCCTCGGATGACGGCGCCGGGCCGGCCATGGCGATCGTCGAACTCGACGACGAGACCCACGAGGTCTCCTGGCCCCGCAACACCCCGCTGCTCGACGTCCTGCTGTCGAAGGGGATCAAGGCTCCGTTCTCCTGCCGCAAGGGTGAGTGCTCCGCCTGTGCCTGCGTCCTGAAGTCCGGCGAGGTCGAGATGATCCACAACGGCATCCTCGACCCGGAGGAGGTCGAGGAAGGGTACGTGCTGAGCTGCCAGCTCCTGCCCAAGACCGATCGCGTCGAGGTCTCGTACTCCGAGTGACACACTCCAGGATGTGAACCACCCCCTCGTCACCTTCACCTCCCGCTACGGCTCCACTCGTCGGTACGCGGACGCACTCGCCGAGAAGCTCGGCACTCGCGCCGTGGAACTCGACTCGCCGGGGCACGCAGCCGCCGCCGACCCGTTGATCGTCCTGGCTCCCCAGTACGTCGCGACCATCCTCGGGCGGCGGCGCATCATCCGGGCTATCCGATCGGCTCCGGGCCCCACTGCGCTCGTCGTCGTCGCCCTCTCCCCCGCCGACGACCCCGGGCGCGGCACCCTCGCGCAGAAGCTCGTCACGGCCACCGGCCGCGCGGTCACGGTCTTCCAGTTGCGCGGAGACCTGGACCCGGACCGGCTGCGGTGGTCGGACCGGGTGCTCATGGCCGCGCTGCGCAGAGAATTGCGCAAGACCCCGGACGAACCGATGGCCCGGCTGCTGCTGCCACGGGAGCGAGTGGAGCTGGTCGACGAGTCCACGCTGGGGCCCGTGATCACGTGGGCGACGCGGCCGCCGTCGAACCCGGACTGACCGCCGGTCAGCCCCGCATCGCTCCGACCCCCACGATCACAGGGCCACCACCATGCCGAGACCGACGGCCAGGGCGACAGGGACCAGCAGTCCACCCAGGGCCGCGGCGAACCTGCCGCCTCCCAGACCGCCGGCCAGAACGAGCTTCACGCCGAGGTTCGTCAGGAGCCCTACACCGACGGCCAGTGCGGCCGCGCTCACCGACACGGCGCCGGCCG
>NZ_JAALDW010000062.1:0-6205 GCF_014145055.1 Dietzia sp. DQ11-38-2 | reverse complement strand
CGGTGGTCGAGTCACGGCGACGCCCCCGACCCCGTTCAGGTGGTGCGCGACCACGGCGCCGACCGACGCGACGACGCCCGGACCGACCGCCTCCCCCGCTGGTCCGCCCCGGACCGCGCGGCTCACCGCTCTGCTGTGGTCGAGTGCCTCGAGGCGATCCGGGCGGGCGAGGTCTACCAGGCCTGCCTGAGCACCCGACTGGACGGGCATCTCCGCGCGGACCCGCTCGAGACCTTCCTCGAGATCTCCGGCCACTCGCCCGCCTCACGATCGGCGTATCTCGAGGGCCCCTGGGGCGCCGTCCTGGGGTTCTCGCCCGAGGTGTACCTGGTTCGCCGTGGTGACCAGGTGCACTCCAGCCCCATCAAGGGCACGCTGGCGGCCGACCTCGACCCGGAGTTGTTGCTGGGGTCGGCGAAAGACGTCGCCGAGAACATCATGATCGTCGACCTGGTCCGCAACGACCTCGGGCGCGTGGCCGACGTCGGGTCGGTGACCGTGACCGACCTGCTCGCCGTACGGCCGGCACCGGGGGTGCACCACCTGGTCTCCACCGTCACCGCCCACACGACCGCGGACCACCCGGCATTGGTGGAGGCCACGTTCCCTCCCGCATCGGTCACCGGGACCCCCAAGGCGCGGGCTCGGGAACTGATCGCCGGGTGGGAGCCGCGGTCCAGGGGCCTGCACTGCGGGGCGTACGGCTTCGCCCTGGGCCCGGACCTCGAACTCGCGGTGGCCATCCGGACCCTCGAGGTCTCCCCCGACGGGCGCGTGGAGCTGGGCGTGGGCGGGGGCATCACCGTCGATTCCGACCCCGACGCCGAATGGGAGGAATGCGTGCACAAGGCCGCGTTCACCTGGGGCGGCGGTCCGCCGCCCTGGTGACCGGCGTGGGCCGCGAGGCGTCGCGGGGTCGGTCAACCCCGCGCGTCGACGACCGCCTGGTAGAGCTCACGTCTGGTCAGCGACGACCCCTCCGCGACCGTCGCGCACGCGTCCTTGAGCCGTTCACCCGCCTCGACCCGCTCTTCGACGATCTCCACCAGGTCCTCGGTCGTGGCGGCGGAACCGGGCGCGTCCGCCCCCTCGATCACCACCACGATCTCCCCGCGCACCCCGTCAGCGGTCCGGTCGGCCAGGTCGCCGAGCGTGCCCCGCAGGACCTCCTCGTAGGTCTTGGTGAGCTCGCGACACACCGCGGCCCGCCGACCCGGACCCAGTGCCTCCGCGGCCTCGGCGAGCGTCTCGGCGAGCCGGTGCGGTGACTCGAAGAACACGCACGTGCGCTCCTCGGCGACCAGGCGGGCCAACCAGGTCCGCCGGCGACCCGCCCGACGCGGGGGGAAGCCGTCGAAGCAGAATCTGTCCACGGGCAGACCGCTGAGGACCAGCGCGGTCGTCACGGCCGACGGGCCGGGCAGACAGGTCACGGGGAGGTCCGCATCGATACACGCGGTGACCAGCGAATAACCCGGGTCGGATACCGCGGGCATCCCCGCATCGGTGACCACGGCCACCACGTCTCCCGCCCGGACGCGGTCGATCAACTGGGGGACGCGACCCGCCTCATTGTGCTCGTAGAAGCTCATGACCCGCCCCCGGATGGTCACACCGAGCGCGGTGGCGAGCCCCCGCAGGCGCCGGGTGTCCTCGGCCGCCACCACGTCCGCGGAGGCGAGCAGGTCCCGCAGTCGCGCCGAGGCGTCGCCCGGGTTCCCGATAGGGGTGGCGGCCAACACGACACGTCCGGACGTCATGCGCTCCAGACTATCCCCGGTCCGCGCCGACTCACTCGCCCTGCCCGTCTCCCCGACATCCGAAAGGCCCCCATTATGCTCGCCGTGTGACCCCGACCCCAGGCGTGCGATCCCCGGGCCGCCCGCTCCCGGTTCCGGACACCGGCCCGGTCGACACCCCCCGCGACTGGATGGCCACCGGCCTCATCCTGGTCCTGGCCTTCCTCTCCCGCTTCTGGGGTCTCACCTCCGCCACGGATGAGGGCACCCCGGTCTTCGACGAGAAGCACTACGCGCCACAGTCGTTCAGCATCGCGCAGTTGGGGATCGAGGAGAACCCCGCTTACGGCCTGGTGGTCCACCCGCCCGTCGCCAAGCAGATCGAGTCGCTCGGTGGTCTGCTCTTCGGCTACACGCCCCTGGGCTGGCGGTTCACCGCCGCGATCGCCGGCGTCCTGGTGGTGCTGATGGTCATGCGGATCACCAGGCGGCTGACCCGTTCCACCCAGCTCGGCCTGATCGCGGGCCTGCTGATGTGTCTCGACGGGGTCACGTTCGTGACCTCCCGCATCGGCATGCTGGACATCTACCAGGTCCTGTTCGTCACCGCCGCCGCCGGCGCCCTGCTGGTGGACCGCGACCAGATGCGCGGCCGCATGCACCGTGCCGCGCTCGCCGGACGCCTCCACCTGTCGGATCTCGGGCCGCGGCTGGGGTTCCGCTGGTGGCGGTTCACCGCCGGCGTCATGCTGGGGCTCGCGCTGGGGGTCAAGTGGTCCGGCCTGTACTTCATCGCGTTCTTCGGACTCATGACCGTCGCCTGGGACTGGGCACTGCGCAGCCGCTACGGCGTCCGGCGCCCCGTGGCGGGCGCCCTTCTCCGCGACTCCGTGCCCGCGTTCTTCTCGCTCGTCATCTGGCCCGTCCTGATCCACATGTTCACCTGGCTGCCGTGGTTCGCGAGTGAGAACTCCGTCTACCGGCATGTCGTGGGCACCAAGGTGGAGGACAACTGGCTGCCCGACTCCCTGCAGTCGTGGCTCTACTACCAGTCCTCCGTGCTGGACTTCCACTCCTCGCTCACCACCTCGGCGGGCAATCGGCACCCGTGGGAATCCAAGCCGTGGACCTGGCCGATGAGCCTGCGGCCGATGCTCTACTACGTCGAGCAGGGCGAGGAGGTCACCGGCTGTGGTCAGGACTCCTGCGTCCGCGCGATCATGCTCCTGGGCACGCCCGCGATCTGGTGGCTCGCGATCCCCGTCCTCGGGTGGGCGTTCTGGCGGGCGGTGATCTGCCGCGACGGCCGGTACGCGTTCCCGCTCGTCGGCTACATGGCCGGCTACCTGCCGTGGTTCTTCCAGCACGACCGTCAGATGTACTTCTTCTACGCCGCGGTGATGGTGCCGTTCTTCGTGATGATGGTCGCGCTGGTGCTGGGCGAGATCGCCGGTGGATCCGGCGACTCCCCCCGCCGGCGGATCATCGGCCTCGGGATCGTGTGCCTCTACCTCGCGCTGGTGGTGGCCAACTTCATCTACATGCTGCCCATCCTGTCCGGGATGCCCATCACCCCCACGGAATGGAGCCAACAGCTCTGGTTGCCGTCCTGGCGCTGAGCCGATCTCCACCCATGCCGGTCCCCGCCGACGCCGGACGCGCATCCGGCAGGACGCCGTCGGCTCACCCGCCCAGGACCCTGTCAATGCTGAACCTGCCCGCGCCGACCGCGGCGATCAGCAACACCCCCACCCCCAGCGCCACCACGAGCTCCCACCCGTTCTGGGTCACGAAGGGGCCGTTGGTGGCGTGGACGAAGTACAGGGCCCCCGCCATGTCCACCGCCAGCAGGATCCCGGCCAGCGGGGTCAGGATGCCCGCGATGAGCGCGATCCCGGCGATCAGCTCGACCCCGGCGACGACCGCCGCGGTGACCTCCGGTTGCGGGATCCCGTACCCGGCGAACTGCTCGCCCACGCGGCCCAGCCCCAGGGTGAAGAACTTCTGCCACCCGTGGGCCACGAACACCGCCCCGAGCCCGATCCGGGCCAGCAATATCGCGGCGTCGTTGAGGGTCTCCATCCCCCTCACGGGAGGATTCCCTCGCCGGCCTTGGTGATACGACGGCTCAGTAGCTTCATCGCGAGGATATAGAGAGGTGGCGCGAACTTCTGGGCGGCGAACGCCAGCCTGATGTCCGGCGAGGTGTAGACGATGTAGCGCCCCTTGCGCACACCCTCGATCGTCTTGGAGGCCGCCACCTCCGGGGTGACGGCATGGCGACGGAACTGGTCCACGGTCTTGGCGACCTTCGGATCCGAGCGGTCCACGCCCGCGATCTCCACGGTCTCCACCAGCGGGGTGTCCACGCCGCCGGGGCACACCAGGTGCACGCCGATCTGGTAGGGCGCCAGATCGAACCGCAGCACCTCGGCGATGCCGCGGATGCCGAACTTGGCCGCGCTGTAGGCGGCGTGCCAGGGCAGGCCGAGCAGGCCCGCGGCCGACGAGACCATGACCAGGGCAGCGGGTCGCCGAGCGGCCATCATCGCCGGGACGAACGCCTCGACCACGTGGATGGTGCCCATGAGGTTGACCTCGACCATCGACCGCCACACGCGGTGCTCGAGGAGGTCAGGCCGTCCCCAGGCCGAGTTACCCGCGACGTGGAAGACCGCGTGCGGGGCGCCGTGGGCGGCGACGACGCCCTCGCCGAACCGCATCACCGCCTCGTGGTCGGTGATGTCCAGTGCCTCCGAGGCGAGCAGCGTGCCACCGGCGTCCCGGCAGGCACCCGCCGCCGAGTCCAGGCCTGCTGCGTCACGGTCCGTCAGCACCAGCGAGGCGCCCTCGCCCGCCAACCCGATCGCCACGGCGCGGCCGATCCCGCTGGCCGCGCCGGTGACCACGCAGGTCGTGCCGCGGTAGTCGGTGATCCGTCGCCTCGACATGTGGTTCCCTTCCGGCCCGAACCACTCGAGCGGGCCTCCTCGGGTTCCACCGTAGCGTCACGCCGGTCTCACGCAGGGGCGTCCCACCGCCGACGTGACCCGGGCGGTTGCCGGGCAGCCGGTGAGAGGCCGCCCCGGGTCACCTGCGCGCGGGGATGGGCGGCACGTGCTCGCGCAGCACGCAGCGACTCCCGCTGTAGATCGTGGCCATGCATCTGTTGCAGTGGACGCACAGGGAGCGCCGACGGTCGTCGGCCTGCAGCGTGAGGGGCAGGTCGGGCTCGCGCAGCAGAGCGCGCCCCATCGCCACGAACTCGAAGCCCGCGGTCATCGCCTTGTCGATCGACGGCCGGTCGACGATCCCCCCGAGCAGCATCATCGGCAGACTGACGGCCTCGCGGATCTGGCGGGCGTCGTCGAGCATGTAGGCGTCGGTGTAGGGGTACTCCTTGAACATCCGCGGGCCGACGACCTTCATCCCCAGCTTGATCACCGGCGGCTGGGTGGCCGCGAACTCGTGCAGCGGCGCGTCACCCTTGAAGAGGTAGATGGGGTTGAGCAGCGAGCTGCCCACGGTCATCACCAGGGCATCCGCCGAGCCGTCCTCCTCGATCCACCGGGCGACCTGGACCGCCTCGTCGATCCAGAAGCCGCCGGGCACGCCGTCGTCCATGTTGAGCTTCATGGTCACCGCGATCCGGTCACCCATGGCGTCGCGGATGGCGCGGCCGATGCGGCGGGCGAACCGGGCACGGTTCTCCAGCGACCCGCCGTAGGAGTCCTTACGCTTGTTGAGCCGAGGGCTGAGGAACTCGCTGACCAGATAGTTGTGCCCGAAGTGCACCTCGATCGCGTCGAACCCGGCCTCGGCCGCGCCGCGGGCCGCGCGGACATGGTCCTCGACGATCCGGTCGATGTCCGCTTCGGTGCAGGCCCTGGTGAGCGACATGCCCGTGGGGGCCGGGATCCGGGACGGTCCCATCGCCGGCATCCGGGTGGAGGCGGAGTTGGCCACCGCCCCCGCGTGGCCGACCTGCGCGGACACGGCCGCACCTTCGGCGTGCACGGCGTCGGTGAGCTTGCGGAGCATGCCGCCGTCACTCATTCCCCAGTGGTACTGGTGCCGGTCGGTCCGACCCTCGGGCGAGGTGGCCAGGTAGGCGACTGTCGTCATGCCCACGCCGCCGCGGGCGTACTCGGCGTGGAACTCGATGAGTTCGTCGGTGACCCGACCCTCGGGGCAGCGGCCCTCGAAGGTCGCGGCCTTGACGATGCGGTTGCGCAGCGTCACGTTTCCGATCTTGGCCGGGCTGAAGACATCGGGGGCGGGGGTACCGGGTGAGAGGGGCATGGACGGACTATAACGCGTTTCAATCCGCCGTTCATGCGCTTTGGCCAGCAGTTTTGCACTGAGTGCAAAGCAGGTTCCGCGTCCGGGCCGGCCACCGACGGCCCGGGGCGCCCCGCCGGGGCCCTACCGGCCACCCACCGGCGCGCTCAGCCCTGGGGGTTGAG
>NZ_JAALDW010000529.1:12158-12652 GCF_014145055.1 Dietzia sp. DQ11-38-2 | reverse complement strand
AGATCCCCGTGAATCACCCGGGTTAGCCACCCGCACTGCATCTCTCGTCCGCCCCCGGCGAGGAGGCCGTCCCAGTAGTGGTCGATCTCGGCCTGGTCGGAACACCGGATCTCCAGCGAGATCGCGTCGGTGTACTCGACCCCCGGTCCGCCGTTGAGCGCGAGGAAGGTCCGTCCGTCGAGCTCGAACTCCACGGTCAGGACCTCGCCGGCCTTCGGTCCCGGGGTGTCGACGGGCGTCTCGTCGACGGCGATGACCCGCGAGTTCGGGAAGACCGAACAGTAGAACTCCGCGGCCTCCTCCGCCTGCCCGTCCAACCACAGGCACGTGACGAATGTCGTCATCTCGACCCTTCCTCCAGCCCGTGCGGGCGTGTCCCGGGTCCAGTGTCCACCCCCCGCGGGCCTCACGGAACACCATGGCGCGTCGCGATCCGGCAACGAAAACCGGCTGGCCCCGGCCGCGACTAAGATCTGCGTGCATGAACAGGATCA
>NZ_JAALDW010000529.1:4415-12141 GCF_014145055.1 Dietzia sp. DQ11-38-2 | reverse complement strand
TTCGCCACAATCGCTGTCGCCGGCGCCGCCACCGCCGGGCTCTCCGCGTGCGGGTCGGACGATCAGCAGGACCAGACCGGGCCGGCGGGGGCGTCGCCGACCGCGTCCGCGGTGATGACCACGACGCCCTCCGCCCCTGTTCCCGGGCCGGCCGAGTCCATGATCGACATCCCCGCGCCGGTGGCGGAGCGCTGGCGCGACCTCGGCGGCGAGACCGGCGAACTGGGCCGGGCGACCGGCCCCGCCTCAGATGTCGAGGGCGGTTCGATCACCGACTTCGAACGCGGGGCGATCGTCCTGACCCCGGCGGGACGCGCCTTCGTGGTGCAGGGTGAGATTCTCACCGCCTACCTCGAGGAAGGCGGTCCCGGCGGCGAACTGGGGTTCCCCACCGCGGACGAGGCCACCACCGATGGCGGATGGATCTCCACCTTCGAGGGCGGGGTCATCACCTACATCGACGGGGTCGCTGAGGTGCAGGTCCACTAGCGGTCGGCCTCGGCCGCACCGGGCGTAGGGTGGCGGTCACGCCCGACCCCCGAGGTGGTGCCCGACATGCCGGTGATGACGACCACGGCGTCCCGACTGCTGACCGGTGCCCGCCGCCGGGCCGGGCTGATGGTGCGCTCCCGGATCGCCGGAGATGACGCCGCGGAGCAGCGGCAGCGGATCTGGCACTCCGAGGGCGATCGGTGGAACTCTTCCGGGGACGCGATCTACGCGGTGCACGGCGACGCCTCCATGTTCGCCGGTGGGCTGACGGCTCTGCTGCTGCAGTCGCTGCACCCGCTGGCCATGGCAGGGGTGGCGGACCACAGCGACTACCGCGGGGACCCCTGGGGCAGGCTCCATCGCACCTCCCAGTTCATCGCCACGACGACGTTCGGGACGATCTCCGACGCGACCGACCTCATCCGGGCTATCAACGGCATGCACCGGTCCGTTGTCGGCGTCGACTACCGTGGCCGCCCCTACGACGCCCGCGACCCGCACCTGCTGAGGTGGGTGCACGTGGCCGAGATCTGGAGCTTCCTCGAGTGCCACCGTCTCTATGGTCGCGCCCCGATGTCGCCGGGGCGGCAGGACGAGTACGTGCGGCAGGCGTCACGTACCGGGATCATGCTGGGGGCGAGAGGCGTCCCGACGACCGTCGGGGAACTCGCCGCGGCGCTCGAGGAGTACCGGCCCGAGCTCGAGGCGTCTCCGGCCGCGCTCGACGCCCGGCACTTCCTGCTGGATGAACCGCCCGTGGGATGGACCGCTGGGCCCGCCTACGCGATGCTCCGTGAGGGCGCGGTCGCGGCGCTACCCCCCTGGGCACGCGGGTCGCTCGGCCTGTCCGACGGCCCTTTCGGCTCCCGGGATGCGGCGCTACTCCTCGGGAGGGCCGGCGTGTCGGCACTCAGGTGGGTCCTGGACGCCGTGGAGGGCTGATTCGGGGCTACCCTGTGACGATCCGACCCGCACGGGGTCGGGTTAGTCCCGTCGGCGGGGACCTCTCCCGCCCGCCCCAGTGAGGTGATCATGGCCGGTGGTCTCGCCGCCCTGCTCGACGACGTCGCCGTCCTGGCCCGGATGGCCGCGGCCAGCACCGACGACATCGCGGCCGCATCCGGACGAGCCAGCATCAAGGCCGCCGGAGTGGTGGTCGATGACACCGCGGTGACGCCGCAGTACGTCCGCGACGTGGAGCCGTCGCGGGAACTGCCCATCATCCGTCGGATCGCCACGGGCTCGTTGGGCAACAAGGCGATCATCATCGTCTTCGCCCTCGTCCTCAGCCAGTTCGTACCGTGGGTCCTCACCCCGTTGCTCATGCTGGGCGGTGCCTACCTCTGCTACGAGGGCGCCGAGAAGGTGTGGGAACGGATCTCAGGGCACCACGAGGAGGCCACGCCGGTCGTGGAGAAGGGTCCGGACGCGGAGAAGCGGATGGTCCGTGGGGCGGTGACCACCGACTTCATCCTCAGCGCCGAGATCATGATGATCGCGCTCAACGAGGTCGCCGACGAGCCGTTCTGGATCCGCGCGGCGATCCTGGTCGTGGTGGGCGTACTCATCACCGCGCTCGTCTACGGGGTGGTCGCGGTGATCGTCAAGATGGACGACGTCGGTCTGCACCTCGCCGGGAGACGGTCCCCCGGCACCCAGCGGTTCGGAAACGGACTGGTCAAGGCGATGCCGACGGTTCTCGAGGTGATCTCGTTCGTCGGAATGCTCGCGATGCTGTGGGTCGGTGGACACATCTTGCTGGTGGGCTTGGACGAGCTCGGGGCGACTGGCCCGTACCATCTGGTCCACCTCCTAGAGGAGCCCGCCGCCGCGGTCGCGGCTGTCGGGGGCGTTCTCGGATGGCTGGTCAACACCCTTTGCTCGCTGGTGTTCGGGCTGGTCGTCGGCGCAGTGGTGGTGGCCGCCGCCCACGTGGTCCCCCGACGGCGGAGCGGTTCGGCGCACTGAGTCTGCGCACCGCCGGTGCGGGTCGCCGGCGTCACCTAGTCTCGTGGGCATGGAACTGGCCCCCTCCCTCGCCCCCGTCGCCTCACTACTCGGCACATGGAGGGGGGACGGCGCGGGTGAGTATCCCACCATCGAGGATTTCGCCTACACCGACGAGGTCGTCTTCACGGATGTCGGCAAGCCGTTCCTGCACTACCTCCAGCGGTCGTGGAGCCCCGACGGCGCCCCCATGCACACCGAGACGGGTTACCTGCGCATCCCCGTCGTCGGAACCGCGGAGATGATCTTGGCGCAGCCCATGGGTCAGACCGAGCTCGCAGAGGGGACGGTTGTCGCCGAGGCGGACAGGCTCGTCCTGGAACTGACGGCCAGGGTGTCCAACACCGCCACCGCCAAGCGGGTGGACGCCACCACCCGCCGGTACGAACTCATCGGGGACAGGCTGATCACGACATTCGCCATGGCCGCGGTCGGCGTGCCCATGACCCACCACCTCTCGTCGGACCTGCGCCGGGTCTGAGCGCCTGCGACGGGTCTGAGCGCCGCGATAGTGTTCGAACGGTGGCTCCCGGGTGCGGTCGAGGTGACCATGGGAGTGCACACACAGTTCCGCTGACGACCGGGGAGGGATCGTGGCCGAGAAGAAGAACGACCAGCAATCGTCGAACATCAAGGACGAGAAGGTCTACCAGGCGCTGCGCGACGACGGGGCGAGCAAGGAGAAGGCGGCCCGGATCGCCAACGCCTCGGCCAAGAGCTCCCGGTCCGAGGTCGGGCACAAGGGCGGCAAGGCGGGTTCGTACGAGGACTGGACCGTCGACGAGCTCCGCGACAGGGCCGGAGAGATCGGGATCGAGGGACGCTCGTCCATGAAGAAGGACGAGTTGATCGAGGCTCTTCGCGACCACTGACCCGGGCGGCCGGACGGTCGACCGTCTGGTGACGGGATCGCGGTGATCGCGCCCCGCCACTACAGTCATGGGATGCGTACCGTCCTTCACACCAAGCTCGATGACTTCTCCGACCAGCTGGTCCGGTTCTGCGAGATGAACAATCGACTCCTGGACCTCGCCAGCGTGGCGCTTCTCGAGGGGGACGAGGTTGCGGCCACCGAGGTGATCGACGGCGCGGCCGAGGTGGAGGACCTCCGGGAGGACAGCGAGCAGCACGCCTTCGACCTGCTGTTGCTCGAAGCGCCCGTGGCCCGCGACCTGCGTCAGGTGGTCTCGGGCATCTACATCGTCGAGCACTTCACCCGCATGGCCGCCCTCACCGGCCACATCGCACGCGTCGCCCGCCGCCGTCACCCCAAGCCCGTCGTACCCGATCCCGTCGTCCCGACGATCCGTGAGTTCGCCGAGCGCGACTCGGCCATGGCCCGGAACCTCGGGCGGCTCCTGCCCACCAAGGACGTCCGCCTCGCTCGATCGCTCGACACCGAGGACGACGCAGTCGACTCACTCCACGCCGAGCTCATGAGGCAGATCTCCGCGGAGGACTGGCCCCACGGCTCGGTCGCGGCGGTGGACCTGGCCCTGCTCGCGCGCTACTACGAGCGTTTCGCCGATCACACGGTCAGCATCGCCAACCGCGTGGTCTACCTCGCCACCGGTGAGCGACCCGGGGGCGGCTCGCTGTCCCACCTCGACGACGGCACCGTCCTCGACTGACCCGACCAGATCTCCGATGTGAGGAGCCCGCCGTGTCCCGTCCCATCCACTTCGAGATCCACGCCTACGATCCTGCCCGGGCGTGCGCGTTCTACGCGGCCGTCTTCGGATGGACCTACCAGGACTGGAGCGACTTCGCCGGGTCACCGTACTTCGGCGTGACCTCCGGCCCCGAGGACCAACCGGGCATCAACGGCGCGATCATGCAGCGCCGCGGCGACGCCCCCGCGACGGGGTCGCCCGTCACCGGCGCCGTGCTCACGATGGGGTGCGCGGACTTCGACGCCACCGCCCGCACGATCCTCGACGCCGGTGGGACGGTGGCCATGGACAAGCACGCCCTGCCGGGTATGGCGTGGCAGGGCTACTTCCTCGACACCGAAGGGAACGTGTTCGGCATCCACCAGCCGGACCCCGATGCGAAGTAGGGCGACCGCATGACCCGGGTGTGAGCGCCCGGGCCTTGCCACGGTGGGCGCACCCACCGTCGCGGGTCACCTGCCGCCGCGGGGTCTCACCGGCAGATCGCGCCCGTCGAGGCCGACTGCACGAGCTTGGAGTACTTGGCCAGCACGCCTCGGGTGTACCGGGGAGGAAGCGGCTCCCACCCCGCGCGCCGATGCGCCAGCTCGGCCTCGTCGACCAGGAGATCGAGCGTCCCACGGGAGACGTCGAGGCGGATTCGGTCACCGTCTCGCACGAACGCGATCGGACCACCGTCCACCGCCTCGGGAGCGATGTGGCCGACACACAGGCCGGTGGTCCCACCGGAGAACCGCCCGTCCGTCATCAACAGGACGTCCTTGCCGAGTCCGGCGCCCTTGATGGCGCCGGTGATCGCGAGCATCTCGCGCATGCCCGGGCCGCCCTTGGGCCCCTCGTAGCGGATCACCACGACGTCCCCGGCGGTGATCGTGCCGTCCTCCAGCGCGTCCATAGCGGAGCGCTCGCGCTCGAACACGCGGGCCGTGCCCTCGAAGACATCGGAGTCGAAGCCGGCGGACTTGACCACGGCGCCCTCCGGGGCGAGCGACCCGTGCAGGATCGTGATGCCGCCGGTCGGGTGGATCGGCTCGGTCATCGCGCGCAGCACCAGCCCGTCCGGGTCCGGCGGGGCGATGTCCGCGAGGTTCTCGGCGACGGTGCGTCCGGTGACGGTGAGGCAGTCGCCGTGCAGGAGTCCCGCGTCGAACAGGGCCCTCATGACCACCGGCACCCCGCCGATCCGGTCGACATCGGTCATCACGTGGGCGCCGAACGGCTTGACGTCCGCGAGATGCGGCACCGTCGCGCCGATGCGGGCGAAGTCGTCGAGGGTCAGATCGACCTCCGCCTCACTGGCGATCGCGAGCAGGTGCAGCACGGCGTTGGTCGAACCGCCGAAGGCCATGACGACGGCGATGGCGTTCTCGAACGCCTCCTTGGTCATGATGTCGCGGGCGGTGATCCCCCGACGCAGGAGTTCGACGACCGCCTCTCCGCTCGCCCTGGCGTAGTCGTCGCGACGGCGATCCGGGGCAGGCGGTGACGCGCTGCCCGGGAGGGACATGCCCAGGGCCTCGGCCGCGCTCGCCATGGTGTTGGCGGTGTACATGCCGCCGCACGCACCCTCCCCGGGGCAGATGGCGCGTTCGATGGTGTCGACGTCCTCGCGGCTCATCAGACCGCGCGAGCACGCCCCGACCGCCTCGAACGCGTCGATGATGGTGACCTGCTTCTCCGTACCGTCGGAGAGGGTCGCGAAACCCGGCAACGTGGACCCCGCGTAGAGGAAGACGCCGGCCAGGTCGAGTCGCGCGGCCGCCATGAGCATCCCCGGCAACGACTTGTCGCAGCCGGCGAGCAGCACCGATCCGTCGAGCCGCTCCGCGCTCATCACCGTCTCCACGCTGTCGGCGATCACCTCGCGGGACACGAGCGAGAAGTGCATGCCCTCGTGGCCCATCGAGATGCCGTCGGACACCGAGATGGTGCCGAACTCGAGCGGGTACCCCCCGCCCGAGTGCACGCCCTCCTTGACCGCCTTGGCCAGGCGGTCGAGGGAGAGGTTGCACGGGGTGATCTCGTTCCACGAGGAGGCCACCCCGATCTGGGGCTTGACCCAGTCGTCGTCGCCCATCCCCACCGCACGGAGCATTCCGCGAGCCGCCGTCTTCTCCAGGCCGTCCGTGACGTCCCGGCTGCGGGGCTTGATGTCCACACCGTCGCGCGCGTGCGCCTTGTCGCCGTCGCGCGCGTGCGCCTTGTCCGTCTGCTGCGTCATACCGCCACCCTAGGCGGTGGAGGGCGGCGAATCGCAGTAGAGTCTCGACTCGTCACGCCGGCGTGAGCTCCAGAAGGCGACCGCCCGGTCCGTCCTCGAGGACCCAGATCGCTCCGTCGGGGGCCTCGGCGAGGGCACGGATCCGCTCGCCCATGTCCCATTCGCGGACGACCGTCGCGGTCTGGTCGTGCAGCTCCGCGCGGACCATTACCTGTCCGGACAGTCCGCCGACGAGTGCGCTGCCTCTCCACCCGTCGAAGCGGTCCCCGCGGTAGATCAGAAGGCTGGCCGGGGAGATCGCGGGCACCCAGTAGGCGGCGGGAGGTACGAACCCGTCGTCGTCGCCGTGGTCCGGGATGTCGCCGCCGTCGTAGTGCCTGCCCATCGAGGCCTCCGGCCACCCGTAGTTCCCACCCTCGTCGAGCAGGTTGAGCTCGTCCCCGTCGCGGGGCCCCATCTCGGACACCCAGATCCGGCCCTGCGGGTCCTCGGCGATGCCCAGGGGGTTGCGGTGGCCGATGGTCCACAGTTCCGCGGCGGAGCCGCCCGCATCGGCCCACGGGTTCCCCGGCGCGGGATCCCCGTCCGGGGTCAGGCGCACCACGCCGCCCAGGTTGTCGGCGGTGTCCTGGGCGGGGGTCTGCTCCTGGCGGTCTCCCGAGGTCACGTAGAGATGGTCGTCGTGGACGAGCAGTCGCAGGGCGTAGTGCCCGGTGCCGGCCGCGGGGTCCTGCTCCCAGATCACCTCGAGATCCCTCAGCTCGGAACGGTCCACGTCGAGGGTCCCGCGGCCCACCACCCCCTGGGAGCCGGCGGGATGGTCCCGCACCCAGCTGAGGTAGACGGTGCCGTCCTCGGCGTGGGTGGCGCCCGGTGCCACATCGTGCAGGCCCCCCTGCCCGCCGTCGTTCACCGGCGGGACCCCTGCGACCTCCGTGACTTCACCGGTGGTCTGGTCGCGGAGCAGGAGCTCGCCCCCGCGTTGGGTGATGAGCAGGTGGTCGGACCCGGGCAGGAAGCTCATCGCCCACCCCTGGTCGAACTCACCGTGTTCCGTCACCCGGAAGTCCTCGGCGGTGGTGGCGGTGGACGGCGCCTGTCCCGCCCTGTCGTCGGAGGTGACGGAGGTGGGCCCGCCCGTACACCCGGTCAGGAGGAGCGTCACTGCCGCCACCGGGACGAGAAAAGGTCGCATACTCCACGGTATCGACTCCGCGGGCGACCCGTCGCGCCCTCAGTCGTCGTCGCCCCTGGCGCGCTCGTAGCGTCGGAGGGTCTCCCGCCGCTCCTCGGCGTGGTCCACGATGCGCTCGGGGTACCCGTGGTCGTATCC
>NZ_JAALDW010000529.1:0-4371 GCF_014145055.1 Dietzia sp. DQ11-38-2 | reverse complement strand
CCACGGCCGCGAGTTCGGGGATCCACCGACGGACATAGTCGCCGTCGGGGTCGAACTTCACCCCCTGCGTGACCGGGTTGAACACCCGGAAGTACGGCGAGGCGTCGGTCCCGGTGCCGGCCACCCACTGCCACCCGTGGTTGTTGGAGGCGAGGTCCCCGTCCCTGAGGTGGTCCAGGAAGTGCCGGGCGCCGGTCGGCCACCACACGTGCAGATCCTTGACGAGGAAGCTCGCGGTGACCATCCGCACCCGGTTGTGCATCCATCCCTCGGACCGCAGTTGTCGCATCCCCGCGTCCACGAAGGGGTAACCGGTCAGCCCCTGCCGCCACGCCTCGACGAGTTCGTCGGTCTCCGGCCCCTCGTCGTAGTCCATCCCTGACAGCGTGTCGCGCAGGTCGCGCCACGCCGAGCGGGGCCAGTGCCACAGGACGTCCGCGTAGAAATCGCGCCACGCCAACTCGGAGACGAACCGGCGTGCGCCATCGGTGTCGGCGGCGGGATGGGCGGCGAGTTCGGCCAGGATCGTCCGCGGATGGATCTCTCCGTACTTCAGGTGCACCGACAACCGGCTCGTCGTGTCCAGGTCCGGTCGGTCGCGCTGGTCGCCGTACGAGGTCAGGTCCTCGGCGAGGAACTCCCTCCACCGGTCCAGGGCCGCCTGCTCACCCACCTCCTCCGCGGACCCCGAATCGCGTGCCCCCGTGATGTCGCGCGAGCCGCCGGTGTCGGGGTCCGCGGCCCACGCGATGTCCTCGGGGCGGGCGCCGGGCTCCGGCCACCCGTGGTCGTGCCAGGCCTTGGAGAAGGGGGTGAAGACCCGGTACGGTTCGCCGGACTTGTTGAGGACCCGTCCCGGTCCGACCGCGTAGGGCGACCCGGTCTCGAGCAGTTCCCGACCCGCCCCGCCGAGCAGCTCACGTGCCCTGTCGTCCCGTCGCCGGCCGTAGGGGGTGGACTCGCGACTCACGTGCACCTGCGCGGCGTCCACGGCCTCCGCGAGCTCCGCGATCACCTCGGCGGGATCGCCCGTCCGGACGACCAATGCCCCACCGGTGTCGGCGGACAGGGCGGTCAGGGAGGCCTCCAGCCGGTCGGTTCGGGCGCCGCCACGTTTCAGCAGCACCGGGTCACGCACGAACACCGGCAGGACCTCGTCCGCGGAGTCGACGGCCGCGAGGAGAGCGGGATGATCGCTGAGCCGCAGATCGCGGCGGAACCACAGGATCGAGATGCTCACGTCGCCTCCGGGTACGGTCTGGCTGTGGGCGTGCCCCGGAGTCCGCCCGGGCCCGCCGCCGTGGCTCGATTCTGGCAGAAGTGGCTACTTCAGCGAGGACGCCGAGGTGAAGACCGCTGACACCGCGCGGTCGAACGCGGACGGCCGGACCCGGAGCGCCCGCGCGGCCACGGGGTGCAGGAACGTCCGGATAGCGCCGGAGGGGACCGCGGCCGGCCACCACTGGCGCGGACGGAGCAGCTGCCCGCGGTAGTGCGTGAGCGCCGGGGTGACGGACAGCGCCCCGGTCCGGTCGCGGAAGTAGGCGTCGAAGTCCTCGACCGTCGGGGGCAGCGGTGTGTCGGAGATGCCGTAGGCGCGGTACCACCTGCAGCACGAGGCGTAGAGCGACCGGCGTTCCCCTGCGTCCAGTGGACCGCGGAATCTCGTGATGGTCTCGAACAGCGAGTCCACGTACGTGGCGTGTTGGAAGTGGAAGACCTGCGGGTCCAGCGAGTGGTAACGACGGCCGTCGGCGTCGGTTCCCCGGATGGTGTCGTGCGTGACCACGATGCGCCCCGGTATCCAGGACTCCGGATGCGGGTCGAACGCCATGTCGATCGTCGGGGGGACCGACCGCCGCTTGTGCAGCCAGACGAAGCCCGGGGAGGGCGAGTGCTCGAGCGTCGCCGCACTGATCGCGGGGTGCATCAGCTGCAGTGACACCGCGCGGGGCAGCATGAACAGGAACTGCCGGGACCGGAGGTGCTCGAACAGTCCGGGTTCCGGGGTGGCCGCGCCTCTCATGGGTGGTCCCGTCTCTTTCGTTCCGCCGGTGAGGTTAGTGGGCGAGAGCGGGGAAGTGGGGCACGACGTTCTCGGCCAGCTCGTGGACGACCTCCCGGATCGGCCGGCGGGACGCCCCGACCCCCAGCAGGACGTGGTTGACCCCGATCCCCCGCAGGTCCGCCAGGTGCTCGACCAGACGCCGGTGACCGATCCGGAACCCGAAACCGATCGGCGAGGCCGCCTCGTCCGGGTCCTCGGCCAGGTCGATCTGGAGCGATTGCGCGAAGGGACTGAACACCTCGTCGTCGTCGTCGGATCCTCCCTCCCGACTCTCCGCCACCACCTCGCGCCACCTCGCGGCGGTCCGGCGCTGCGCGTCGAAATCGCGTGGGTAGGTCAGCCATCCGTGCCCGTGTGCCGCCAGGTAGGAGATGCTCTGCTGACACGAGCCGGTCATGATCAGCGGCACCGACGAGGCGGTGGGCTTGGGGACCACGTCCGCGCTGTGCATCCACCCCCCGGACCAGCGGATCCCGCGCATCTCGGTGGTGAGGGCGTGGGTCATCACCGTGAGGTTCTCCCGGAACCTCTCCCCCCGCCGCCCCTGCTCCAGCCCGAACGCACGGAACTCCTCCGGCCGGTCGCCGGAGGCCACCCCCAGGAGGAACCGGCCGCCGGACAGACGGTCCAGGCTGGCCGCGGACTTGGCCACGTGCAGTGGATGGCGGACGGGCAGCACGACGGCCGCCGTCCCGAGGGTGATCCGGCTGGTGTGCGCGGCCACGTACGCGAGGAACACCCACGGATCGTAGACCTGGCCCACGTCGCCGAACGAAGGGACGCGAAGCGGGATGTCCCGGGCGTGGAGGGCGGCGAACCCTCCGTTCTCCGCGGCCCGGGCGACCTCGATCTGTGCGCTGATGTCCGGGCCGTCGACCCGGTCGGCGCGCGTCCGCAGCGGGAAGCCCAGCCCGAGGGTCAGTCGCCCCGCGCCGAACGTGCGACGGAACCCCGGGAGCCGCCGGGGGTCACCGTCGGACGTGTCGAGCGGCGAGGTGGTCATGTGCCCCACCCTCGCACGAGCCGGTCGACGCCGGTCGACGGCCTCGCGTGCGCGCCGCTCGTCTAAGCTCTCCTTCATCGATCGAGCGAGAGGCCGGACGTGACCACCACCATCCTGGCCTCCGAGGCGTCCCCCACCGAACTCGTCTCGTTGTTCTGGATCGTTCTGGCCGTCTGGGCGGCTCCGGTGCTGTCCGGTGTCACCCGCTCGTTCATCCCCGGCGTGGTGCTGCTCCTGGCGGGCGGGATGGTGATCGGCCCCCACGGTCTGGGCCTCGCGGTGGAATCCGGCGGTGTCGCGCTCCTCTCCGAGCTCGGTCTGGGGATGCTGTTCCTCCTGGCCGGGTTCGAGCTCGAGGTCTCCACCCTGACCGGGCGCAGCGGACGCCGGGCGGCCGGGACCTGGGCCGTCAGCCTCGTCCTGGCGGCCGGGGTGGGGTGGCTGGTCTCGGGACGCTGGGAGACGGCCGTGGCGATAGGCCTCCTGCTCACCTCCACCGCCATCGGTACGCTCCTGCCCATCCTCAAGGGGTCGGGTCACGACAGCACTCCCGTGGGCAGAGCCGTCCTCACCCACGGAGCGGTCGGGGAACTGGGACCGATCCTGGTGATGGCGGTGCTGCTCGGTACCCGCAGCATCGAGTCCTCGATCGCGGCGGTCGGATTGTTCCTCCTGGCCGCGCTCGTCATCCTGGCGGTGCCGGCCCGACTGCTCCACGTCCCCGCACTCGGCCGGGCGCTGTTGAGAGGCACCACCTCCACCGGCCAGCTGGCCATGCGCACGGTGATCCTGCTCCTGGCCACCATGATGGTGGTGGCCACGGTGTTCGGTCTCGACGTGGTGCTCGGCGCCTTCGCCGCAGGGATGATCCTGCGCCGGCTGGTCGACTCCCTCGGGGCACATCTGCGCGAGGCAGGACAGTCCCCGGATCGGGGGCTGGCCACGGTCCTGCTCCGCCAGCTGGAGACCGTCGGCTACACCGTGTTCATCCCGGCCTTCTTCGTGGTGTCGGGGATGAGCATCGACCTCAGGGCGGTGGCGGCCTCGCCGTGGGTGCTGGTGGCCGCCGTGGTGAGCATGCTCGTCCTCCGTGGCGGCGGGGTGTGGGTGAGCGAGACCGTCGCCCGCGTGAGCCCCGGCCTCGAGGGCCCGCGGGAGCGGGCGCGGGTGGGTCTGTACGCGGCGACCGGCCTGCCGATCATCGTGGCGGTGACCGAGGTCGCCGTGAACAACGGCCTGATGACGGGCGAGATCTCCTCCGTGTTGGTGGCGGCGGGGGCGGTCACCGTCCTGCTCTTCC
>NZ_JAALDW010000061.1:0-14930 GCF_014145055.1 Dietzia sp. DQ11-38-2 | reverse complement strand
CTCGACCTCGAGGCCGCCCGCCGTCGCGATCTGATCGACGAGGATCACCGCATCGCCTCCGACGCGAGGAGGACGCGGTCCCTGCTCGAGGACCGGAACCGACGGGAGGCGTCGGAGGCCGCCGCGGAGGCCGTCCGGCGGGAGGCCGAGGAGCAGTCTCGCGGGACGATCGACCGGGCCGCCTCCGAGGCGGCGGCTCTCGTCTCGAAGGCGCGTGCCCACGTCGAGCAGCTGACGTCGCTTCGCGAGCAGATCGTCGCCGATCTCGCGACGATCCGAGCCCGGCTGGAACCCATCCCCGGCCGCCTCGAGGACATTCCGCCCCTGCCCGCCGATCCCCTTCTCGACGAGTCGCGGCGTGACGATCGTCGGCTCAGCTCCACCGACGGGTGAGGCCGCGGTTCGCCCTCCCGGACCAGCATCCGCTGTGCCAGTGGCGCCGGTCGTCCTCGCCGCCCGGTCTGTCTGGCCACGCGACCACATGCGGGGAACCCGCGGTGATGACCTGATCACATCCCGGACAGCGATAGTGCTTCCCGGCTCGCGAGCCGGGCACACGCCGGACGTGGTAGTCGTCCGGATCCCCCGACGGGCCGGATTCCAGTGCGGCGCCCCCGAGGCCGTCCCTCCGGGGCGCGGGACGATCAGTCCCCGCGCGTCTGTGACGTCTCGGCACCTGGCCCCCTCACCTCAGAACAGCCGGAGGTCCGTCGACTCGATGCCTCGGAGCGAGTCGTAGTCGAGCGTCACGCAGCGGATACCCCGGTCCTCGGCCAGGGTCCTGGCCTGCGGCTTGATCACCTGCGCCGCGAACACCCCTCTCACCGGGGACAACAACGGGTCCCGGTTGAGCAGTTCCAGATAGCGCGTGAGCTGTTCGACGCCGTCGATCTCACCGCGGCGTTTGATCTCGACCGCCACGGTCACGCCATCGGCGTCCCGTCCGAGGATGTCGACCGGCCCGATCGCCGTCATGTACTCGCGGCGGACCAGGGTGTATCCGGGGCCGAGAGTCTCCAGGTGCTCGGCCAGCAGTTCCTGGAGATGGGCCTCGACCCCGTCCTTGACCAGGCCGGGATCCATACCCAGCTCGTGACGGGAGTCGTGGTGGACCTCGGAGAGCGTGATCCGCAGCTGTTCACCGGCCTTGTTCTCCACCACCCAGAGCAGGTGCGCAGGATCCTCCGGATGCTCCTGCTCGACGAGCCAGCAGGGTGGCGTCATCCAGTTGAGGGGTTTGTACGCGCGGTCGTCGGCGTGCACGCTGACGGACCCGTCCGCCTTGAGCAACAGCAGCCTGGGCGCCATGGGGAGATGAGCCGTCAGACGGCCGACGTAGTCGACCTGACATGTGGCGACGACGAGACGCACGGATCCTCCTCAGATCGGGATTGTGCGGGACGACCCCCGGACGGTCGTCGCCGAGCGCGGTCCTCGGGACCGTCACCGCCGTCGGCGGTCCGGGGAGCGGATCTGGTCGGTGGAGCAGGCCTCCACCCACGCCAACAACGCGGTCAGCTCGGCCGGACCCACACAGAGTTCGCCTTCTCTGATCCCGCGCCTGCGGTCGTGACCGGAGAAGGACACGATCACCTCACCCGACTCCGCGATATCGAGTTCGTGGCCGGTCGGTTGTCGCCGGGGGCCCAACTCGAGGCTCCGCCGGTCCAGCCGCACGTCCGCGCCGAACCTCACGCTGACCAACCGGTAGAAGGCCAGATCGGTATCGGAATACCTCACGGCGCCGTGGCGCCAGGACTCCTCACCGGCCCTCCTGACGAGGACCGAGGTGGCATTCCTGCGGACGACCACCAGGCGATACACCACGGCCGCGGCCACCGGGGCGAGGACGAGCAGGACGACGACACCGAGAATGATCCCGGGAATCGCCATCTACCCAACCCCTTCCGGTGGCCGCGGCCGTCAGGTCACGGGAGGACCGAATCGTACAGCTAGCTGCCGGCCTTCTCGACCGCCCGGAGACGACCGCGCGCGGCGGCGGCAGCCTGCTGGTCATCCCCGGCCTCGGACAGTGCGCGCTCGGCCTCGGCCCGGTCGATGGACTCCGCCCACTCCGCGGTCTCGCCGAGGATGCTGACCTTGTTCGCCGTCACGGAGAGGAACCCGCCCTGCACCGCGGCGACCTTCTTGCCCTCGTCCGTGTAGACCGTCACGGTGCCGCCGGCATCCAGCTCGCCGAGCAGCGGCTCGTGCCCGGACTGGATACCGATCTCGCCCTCGGTGGTCTTGGCGACCACCATGGTGGCGGTGCCGGACCAGAAGCGTTGCTCGACCGTGACGAACTCGACCTCGATGTCAGCCATGGTCAGCGGTCACTTCCCCGAGAGCTTCTTGGCGGCCGCCTCGACGTCGTCCAGACCGCCGATACCGTTGAACGCCTGCTCCGGGAGATGGTCCAGCTCGCCCTTGCACAGCTTGTCGAACGCCTCGATGGTGTCCGACAGCGGGACGACCGAACCGACCTGCCCGGTGAACTTCTCCGCGACCAGGAAGTTCTGGCCGAGGAAGCGCTCGAGGCGACGGGCCCGCTGAACGGTGACCTTGTCCTCCTCGGAGAGCTCGTCCATGCCGAGGATGGCGATGATGTCCTGGAGCTCCTTGTACTTCTGCAGGATCTGGATGACGTTCTGAGCCACCCGGTAGTGCTCCTCCCCCACGATGCCCGGCTCCAGGATGCGGGAGGTCGAGGTGAGCGGGTCGACGGCCGGGTAGATGCCCTTCGAGGCGATCGAGCGGGAGAGCTCGGTGGTCGCGTCGAGGTGGGCGAACGTGGTCGCCGGAGCGGGGTCGGTGTAGTCGTCGGCGGGGACGTAGATCGCCTGCAGCGAGGTGATCGAACGGCCACGCGTCGAGGTGATCCGCTCCTGCAGCATGCCCATCTCGTCCGCGAGGGTCGGCTGGTAACCGACGGCGGACGGCATGCGACCGAGCAGGGTCGAGACCTCGGAACCGGCCTGCGTGAAGCGGAAGATGTTGTCCACGAACAACAAGACGTCCTGCCCCTGGACGTCGCGGAAGTACTCGGCCATGGTCAGCGCCGAGAGTGCGACGCGCATACGCGTCCCCGGCGGCTCGTCCATCTGGCCGAACACCAACGCGGTGTCCTGCAGGACGCCCATCTCCTCCATCTCGAGGAAGAGGTCGGTGCCCTCACGGGTGCGCTCACCGACGCCGGCGAACACGGAGGTGCCGGAGAACTCGCGGGCGATACGGGTGATCATCTCCTGGATCAGCACGGTCTTGCCGACGCCGGCACCACCGAACAGGCCGATCTTGCCACCCTTGACGTACGGGGTGAGGAGGTCGATGACCTTCACGCCGGTCTCGAGGATCTCGGTCTTGCCCTCGAGCTGGTCGAAGGCGGGCGGCTCGCGGTGGATACCCCACTGCTCACCGTCACGGCCGGTGCCGGGCGCGTCGAGGCAGTCGCCGAGGGCGTTGAAGACGTGGCCCTTGACGACGTCGCCCACGGGGACCGAGATCGGCTTACCCGAGTCGACGACCTCCGCGCCACGGACGAGTCCGTCGGTCGACTGCATGGAGATGCAGCGGACCATGTTGTCGCCGAGATGCTGGGCGACCTCGAAGGTCACCGTCTTGGCCACGGCCTCCAGGGTGATCTCGGTGGTCAGGGCGTTGAAGAGGGCCGGGAGGGCGCCGCGCGGGAACTCCACGTCGACGACCGCGCCCAGGACGCGGGCGACCCGACCGGTGAGACCGGCCGTGCCCGTCGCGCTCTGATCGGTAACAGCTGTGGTCATTGCTTAGTCACTTCCTGCGCTAGCGGCGAGCGCACCAGCGCCACCGACAATCTCGCTGATTTCCTGGGTGATCTGTGCCTGGCGGGCCTGGTTGGCCTCGCGGCTCAGGCCTTCCACCAGTTCGGTCGCGTTGTCCGTCGCGGACTTCATGGCCGTGCGTCGCGCGGCCGATTCCGATGCCGCCGACTCGAGCAGCGATGCGAACGCCCGCGTCGACATGTACCTCGGGAGGAGGTTGTCGAGGAGGGTATCCGCGTCGGGCTCGAACGTGACTTCGGGCTTGAAGTCCGTCTTGGACGTGTCGAGCATGTCCTCGCCCAGATCCAGCTCCTCGACCTCGACACGGGTCTCGATCGGGGCCAGACGCCTCGCACGCGGCGTCTGCGTGAGCATGGACTTGAACTGGGTGTAGACGATGTGGACCTCGTCGACGCCCTTGCGGGTGGTGTCGCCGGTGTAGTCGCTGCCGAGGAACTCCGTCGCGTCGAACGTCGCCTCTCCCCCGGCCGCGAACGCGGCGGACAGGAGCTGGAAGGCCGGACGGGCCTCCTGGTAGTCGGGCTTCTGGGAGTGCCCGTGCCACGATCCCGCCAGTTCGATCTCGCGGAACGTGTAGTACACGATGCCCTTGTTGCCCAGCACGTAGATGTCGACCTCGCGGCCGGACTCCTCGAGGAACGCGATGAGTTCGGCGGCCTCCTTGAGGACGTTGTGGTTGTACCCACCACACATCCCGCGGTCCGACGTCACCACCAGCACGGCCGAGCGCGTGGCGTCCTCCGGCTCGTTGAGCATCCTGTGCTGGACCGACGACGCGCTGGCGAGATCGGTCAGGATGGCGGTGATCTGATCGGCGAAGGGCTGAGCGGCCTCGACCCTCGCCTGGGCCTTGGAGATCTGCGAGGTGGCGATCAGCTCCTGGGCCTTGGTGATCTTCTTGGTCGAGTTGACGGACTTGATCCGGTCGCGCAGTTCACGCATGTTCGCCATTACTTCAGATCACTCTCCTCTCGGCCTTGAATCGGATGGCTGTCATCTCGAGGCCTCAGGCCTTCTTCTTCTTGGTGACCGTGAGGGTCTCACGATCGATCTCGTCCTCCGAGAGCGCCTCGGCCTCGGGCTCGTTGACCACGCGGGAACCGTCGGAGGCGACGAAGCCCTCCTTGAACTCGTTGGTCTTGGCCTCGAGTGTCGCCTTTGACTCGTCGGAGAGAGCGGCGCCGCCGTCGATCTGGCTGTAGACGTCGGCCGCGGAGTGCCGCAGGCTCTCGAGCAGCTCGCCCTCGAACCGACGGACGTCCTCGACGGGGACCGTGTCGTAGAAGCCCTCGCCGGCGAGGTAGATCGAGACGATCTGGTCCTCGACCGCCACCGGGGAGTTCTGGTCCTGCTTGAGGATCTCGACCAGACGCTGACCGCGCTCGAGCTGCGCCTTGGACGCGGCGTCGAGGTCGGAGGCGAAGGTCGCGAACGACTCGAGGTCGCGGTACGCGGCCAGGTCGAGACGCAGGGACCCGGAGACCTTCTTCATGCCCTTGGTCTGGGCGGCGCCGCCGACGCGGGAGACGGAGATACCGACGTTGACGGCGGGGCGCACACCGCGGTTGAACAGGTCCGACTCGAGGAAGACCTGGCCGTCGGTGATGGAGATGACGTTGGTCGGGATGAACGCGGAGACGTCGTTGGCCTTGGTCTCGATGATCGGCAGGCCGGTCAGCGAGCCCCCGCCCATGTCGTCGGAGAGCTTGGCGCAGCGCTCGAGCAGCCGCGAGTGCAGGTAGAAGACGTCACCCGGGTAAGCCTCGCGGCCCGGCGGGCGGCGCAGCAGCAACGAGATCGCGCGGTAGGCGTCGGCCTGCTTGGACAGGTCGTCGAACACGACCAGGACGTGCGCACCCTCGTACATCCAGTGCTGGCCGATGGCCGACCCGGTGAAGGGGGCGAGCCACTTGAAGCCGGCGGAGTCGGAGGCGGGGGCCGCGACGATGGTGGTGTACTCCATCGCGCCGTGCTCCTCGAGCGTCGCCTTGACGCCCGCGATGGTCGAGCCCTTCTGGCCGATCGCGACGTAGATGCAGCGCAGCTGCTTGGTCTTGTCGCCCGACTCCCAGTTGGCCTTCTGGTTGAGGATCGCGTCGATGCAGACCGCGGTCTTGCCGGTCTTGCGGTCGCCGATGATCAGCTGACGCTGTCCGCGGCCGATGGGGGTCATGGCGTCGATGGCCTTGATGCCGGTCTGCATCGGCTCCTCGACGGGCTGACGCTCCAGGACCGACGGCGCCTGGAGCTCGAGTGCGCGGGTGCCCGCGGACTCGATCTCGCCGCGGCCGTCGATGGGCTTGCCGAGCGGGTTGACCACACGGCCGAGGAAGCCGTCGCCGACGGGGACGGAGAGGACGTCCCCGGTGCGGCGCACCTCCTGGCCCTGGGCGATCTCGTCGAAGTTGCCGAGGATGACCGCGCCGATCTCCCGGTCCTCGAGGTTCAGTGCGACACCGAGGATCCCGCCGGGGAACTCCAGCAGCTCGTTGGCCATCGCCGAGGGGAGGCCGCTGATGTGCGCGATGCCGTCACCGGTGTCGACGACGACGCCGACCTCCTCCTTCGTCGCGTCGGTCGAAACGGTCGAGGTGTAGTTCGCAATCGCGCTGCGGATCTCTTCGGAGGAGATCGTCAACTCCGCCATGTCATTCCTGCTCTCAAAGTCGGGATGTGCTTTATGGGTGTTTACGTGAGCCACTACCGCTGGAACACGGCCGAGTCGCAGCTCGTCTTGTGCCGGCCCGGCAGGTCAGCGGAGGGACCGACGCATGGCGTCGAGCCGTCCTGCCACGCTACCGTCGATGATCTCGTCTCCGACCCGGACGACGACGCCGCCCAGAAGGGACTGGTCGACATCGTTGTGGATGGCGATCTCCCGCCCGTACAACGACGCCAGTCGGGCCCGGAGATCATCCGACTGCTGTCCGGTCAGCGGCTCCGCGCTGGTCACCACGGCGACGGACCGGCCGCGCAACTCCGCGGCCTGCACCGAGACCGCCATGATGTCGTCCGCGGGCATACCCGACGGCCGAGCCACCGCCTGGGAGGCCAGAGCCTCGGTCACCGCCGTGACCTTGCCGTACAGCACCTCGGCGAGCAGGCCGCGCCTGGCTCCCACGTCGGCGGTCCGATCGGCCAGGAGCTGCTCGAACTGGGGATCCCCGGCGACGATCCGCCCGAGCCTGAACAGCTCGTCCTCGACGGTCTGGAGCTGGCCCTGCTGGTCGGCCGAGCGCAGGAGCGCCTCCCGGCCGAGGAGGACCAGACCCTCCCGCAGCTCGCGAGGGGTGGACCAGTCCTGGGACACCGCAGCGAGGAGAAGGTCCAGGGTCGCCTGGTCGACCTTCCACCCGAACACCCCACGGACCAGGTCCTGTCGGGCCTCCACCGGGGCCGCGGTGTCGGCGACGGACACCCGGAGGGCACGGTTGTCCTCGAGGACGCCCACGACCTCGAAGAGTTCCTGGCCCACCTTCGCTCCGGTCGCTCCCCCGGACGGGTTCGCCGCCAGGGTCTGCTCCAGTGTGCTCCGGGTCTGGTCGAGCGCTTCGCGACTCGCTGCGTGCATCGGCTCCACTTCCCTTAGTTCCTGCCCGCGCCGGGGATCCGGTCGAGGTCCGCCAGAAAGCGATCGATGGTGCCCGAGCGCCGGACCGGATCCGACAGCTGCTCACCCATCAGCCGCTCGGCGAGGTCCACGGACTGACGACCCAGGTCGCTGCGGAGCTCGGCGATGATCTGCTGCCGCTGAGCGGCGAGCTGCTGCTCACCGGAGGCGATGATGCGGTCGCTCTCCGCCTGCGCCTCCGACTTCATGTCCGCGAGGATCTGCTGACCCTGCGCGCGCGCGTCGTCGCGGATCTTGGCCGCTTCGCTGCGCGCCTCGGCGAGTTGGGCCTTGTATTTGGCCAGCTCTTCCTTCGCCTCGGCCTGGGTCTGCTCGGCACGACGCAGACCGCCTTCGATGCGCTCGGAGCGCTCGTCGAGGACCTGCTGGAACTTCGGGAGGATGAACTTCCAGAAGAGCCACAGGATGACGGCGAGCGGGATGAGCGACCAGACGATGTCATACAGCGGAGGAAGCAGCGGGTTGGGGCTGTCCTCCAGGGGGAGTGATTCTCCACCCTCGGCCGCCAAGATGGCGATGACGTTGTTCATGGTGCGTCCCTACGAGGTCGGTGGTCGTCGATCAGAACAGGAAGCCGGCGACGATACCGATCAGGGCGAGCGCCTCGGTGAAGGCGATGCCGAGGAACATCGTGGTACGGAGGGTGCCGGCCATCTCGGGCTGGCGGGCCATGCCCTCGACGGTCTTGCCGACGAGGATGCCGATGCCGATGCCGGGGCCGATGGCGGCGAGGCCGTAGCCGATCGCACCGTAGCCGCTGACGGTCTGCTCGGTGGCCTGGGCGAGAGTGACGATGTCCATGGGAGTTCCCTTTCAGATGGCCGGTGCGGGCTTCTCCGCACCGGTCGGACGTGATGTGTCGGGTAGACGGGATGGTCGTGCCGGGCCCGGGGGCCCGGGGTCTAGTGGCTCTCCGCGTGGAGTGCGAGATCGATGTACACCGAGACCAGCAGCGCGAAGATGTAGGCCTGGAGGAAGAGGACCAGCAGCTTGAACAGCGTGAAGGCGACCGAGAGCACCGAGGTGCCCACCGCCAGCAGCGACCAGCCGTTCAACTGCCAGAAGAAGAAGTTCGTGGCACTGAACAGCAGGACGATGATCAGGTGCCCCGCCAGCATGTTGGCCATGAGACGAATGGTCAGCGTGGCCGGGCGGAGGATGAACGTCGACACCAACTCGATCGGCACCACCAGGATGTGCAGCGCCGGGGGAAGCCCCGGGATCACCACACTCGCCTTGATGAACTTGGCGAAGCCGTACCTCTTGGACCCCGCGTAGATGAAGGTCACGTAGCCCAGGACGGCGAGCATCAGCGGGAAGCCGATCCTGGCGTTGGGCGAGATGTTGAGGCCCGGGATGATCGTCGGGAGGTTCATCGCGAAGACCGCGAAGAAGATGGTCGCGATGACCGGCAGGAAACGGCGCCCCTGCTCCTTGCCCAGGATCTCCTCCGCGATGTGGACCCGGACGAAGTCCAGGCAGATCTCGGCGAAGTTCTGGACCCCGCGCGGGACCAGCTTGGGGTTCCGCATGGCGATCATGAAGAAGCCCAGCAGGACCACCGTCATGAGCAGCCGAATGATCATGAGCCGGTCCAGGACGAACGCGTCACCGGCGAAACCGGTCAACCACTGCTGGGAGGGGAAGAACTCATAGTCGATGTTCGGGGGATGAAACTCGCCCTTGAAGGCCAGAAGCGTGGTACTCAGTGTGTTCTCCCCTGGTCGTGTTGGGCGACGTGCGCCCGAGCGCGTTCGGTACGAGTGGCCCGATGATCGCGGCCGTATTGGGATTCAGCGCGAACGCCTCGGGCCGCGAAGCAGCCCGGTGACGTGCTCGTCTCACCGTCGATGAGAATAACATCCTGGTCTCGGCACGGGGACACAGGGGGACCCGTCAGGTGGCGGCGGGCTCCACGTAGGGCGCACGGGTCTTGAGGATGGCCCCCGTCTCCACCGCCAGCACCACGATGAGCGCGGCGATGACCGTGACCGCGAAGGCGGGGCGCGAGTAGAAATCGAACCTCGAGAGCGCGGCGACGATACCCATCGCCGCGAGGAGTTTGACCAGCCAGGTCCCCAGGACGACGGCCGCGGTCGTCTGCGGAGCCGAGTGCGCCGTGGCGATGACCACGATCGCCGTGGTGAGCACGAACGCACCGCCCACGGCGGCTCCCATCAGCGCGCCCCACAGCCCAGGGGTCCCGTCGATCGCGGTCCACACCGCGGCACCGACCACGGCGAGGACGGCCAGCGCCAGGGCGCCGAATCGGACCGCCTTGCGGAGACCTGCGGTGTGGGGACTGTCGGCGGGCTGCGCGGGTGTCGCGGGAGTGTCCGTCATGACCAGCAGCCTAACCCGAGCCCCCTGGTTCGACGGTTCCGCGTTCGCCCCGCGCACTCCTCAACCTCGGGACCAGGGTGGCGGCCAGGACCGAGATGAGCCCGGCGGCGGCGAGCGGGACGATCACCTCGGTCGGGAGCATGGTCGCGCCGACGGCACCGAACGCGATGAGCGAGACCCACGCGTAGATCACGAGCGCGACCCGCCGATGGGAGTGACCCAGATCCAGCAGACGGTGATGGAGATGCATCTTGTCCGGGGCGAAGGGGCTGCGGCCGGCGCCCACCCGACGGACCACCGCCATCACGAGGTCGAGCATCGGGACGAACATCGCCGCCGCGACGACGATCATCGGCGAGAGCAGGACGATCATCTCCTGTGGCCCGTACAGGCTCTGGGAGATCTTCCCTGACGCGCTGGTGGAGGCCGCGGCGAGGACCAGGCCGATCAGCATCGACCCCGAATCACCCATGAAGATCCGCGCCGGTTGGAAGTTGTGCGGCAGGAAGCCCAGCAACGCCCCGGCGAGGACCGCCGTGACGAGGGCCGGGGGGTACGCCCCGACCGTGCCTCCCTGGTCGAGCATGATCCCGACGGAGAACACGCAGATCGCGGTGGCCGCGATGGCACCGAGCCCGGCGGCGAGGCCGTCCAGACCGTCGACGAAGTTCATCGCGTTGACGATGGCCAGCGTGAAGACCACGGTGAGCAGCCCCGCCTGGAGCTGATCCAGGACCAGGATGTTGCCGTCCCCGAACGGGATGTACACCAGGTTCCAGGACACGCCCATGGCCACCAGGACGCCCGCCGCCGCCGCTTGACCTGCGAGTTTCGTGACAGCACCGAGGCCGAGGATGTCGTCGACGATGCCCACCAGCACGATCACCCCGCCCGCGATGATCGTCGCCTCGACGTCCGGGGCGAACGGCGGGAACGCCCGGTTGAGAGCGGGGAGCTGCGCGGACAGGTAGACGGCGACCAGCATTCCGGTGAAGATGCCGACCCCGCCGAGGCGGGGCGTCGGCACCACGTGCACGTCCCTGTCGCGGGGGTAGGCCAGTCCCCCGATCGCTGGTGCGACTCCTCTGACCAGACCTGTGACGGCGAACGTGACCAGGCCCGCCGTGACCGCGATGAGCAGGAGCTCGCGGAACGGAACCCCTATGCCCACGCTCAGATCACCCCGGTCAGCCGCGCAGAGACGCGGCGTCGGTGTTCAGGACCTCCCCGACGCGCTCTGCGCTCACGGCCCCCTCCCGGACGATCCGGGGCGACGGTCCCGTGAGGTCGACGATCGTCGAGGGCTGGCCGACCGAGCACGGACCGCCATCCAGATAGACGGCGACCGAGTCGCCCAGCTGGTCGCGAGCCTCGGCGACCGTGGTCGCCGGGGGCTGCCCGGAGACGTTGGCGCTGGAGACGGCGAGCGGCCCGACCTCGCGGAGCAACTCGATCGCGACGGGATGCAGCGGCATCCGGAGCATCACGGTGCCCTGGGTGTGTCCCAGGTTCCAGTTGAGGGACGGTGCCTGGTGCACGATCAGGCTCAGTCCGCCGGGCCAGAACGCCCGGATGAGGTCCCGTGCCGTCGCCGGCGTGCTCACGACCAGGCCGTCGATGGTCTCCCAGGAGCCCACCAGGACGGGCACGGGCATGTCCGGTCCGCGCCGCTTGGCGGAGAGCAGAAGGGTGACCGCATCGGGATCGAAGGCGTCGGCCGCGATGCCGTAGAGGGTGTCCGTGGGCGTCACGACGAGCCGACCGGCACGCAGTGCAGCGGCCGCGGAACTGAGGCCGACCTCTCGACCGGTGTCCTCGGTGCAGTCATAGGTGATGGTCACCGGGTGGTCCCCTTCCGGACTGTCGGATCGAGCTCGTCGTCGTCGTCACGATCGCCGAGTCTGGTCGCGGTGACGAACCGCGGACGTCCGGCGAGGTCGGTGTGCTGTTCCACGGTACCGAAGCGTCCCTGCGCCTCGACCACCGCCGCGACGGCGGCGCCGGTCTCCTCGTCGTGCTCCACCGCGAGGTGACCCCCCGGTGCCAGGAGCGCGGCCGCGACACCGACGAGCGGCGCGATGACGGCGAGACCGTCGACTCCGCCGAACAGCGCGGTCGCCGGTTCGTGCCCGAGGACCTCCGCAGGGAGTTCGTCGGTACGCGGGATGTACGGCGGGTTGGACACCACCGCGTCGACCCGACCCCGCAGTTCCGCCAGGATGCCGGGGTCCGTCGCGTCCCCGGAGTGCACCACGAGTGGAGTGTCCCCCGCGGCTTCCCGCTCGACGGCGTTGCGCCGCAGCCACGCCAGCGCCGGCTCGTGCAGTTCCACGGCGTGGACCCGGGCATCGGGTCGGGCATGGGCGATCTCGAGGGCGAGCGTTCCGCTACCGGCACAGAGGTCCACGACGATCGGGCCCGGTCCGTCGCCCGATGCGGGGAGCGCGGCCAGCGTGTCCTCCACGAGCAGCTCGGTCTCGGGCCTGGGGATGAAGACACCGGGCCCGACCGCGAGATCCAGACGGCCCGACACGGCCCGCCCGAGGAGGTACTGGATCGGAGTGCGATCGGCGATGCGGGCAGCGATCATCCGGTTGATCTCCGCGAGCCGGGAGGCGTCCACCGCGTCGGCCAGTGGAAGCGCGGAGCGGTCTATCCCGAGGACATGCGCGCAGATCAGCTGCGCCTCCACGACGGCGGAGTCGACACCGGCGGCCCGCAGGTCATGCGCGGCCGACCTCACGACCGCGGTCGCCGGCACGGGGCGCGACTGCACCGCCTAGGCGTCTTCCATGCGTCTGCGGCGGTCCTCGACCGCCAGTGCGTCGAGGACCGCGTCGAGGTCACCGTCGAGCACGGCGTCGAGATTGTGCGCCTTGAACCCGACCCGGTGATCGGCGATCCGGTTCTCGGGGAAGTTGTAGGTACGAATGCGTTCCGACCGGTCGACGGTGCGGATCTGGGTGGACCGCCCCTCCGAGGCCTCAGCGCTCGCGGCCTCCTCGGCGGCGGCCTGGAGCCGGGCGGCGAGCACCTCCAGTGCGCGCTGCTTGTTCTGCAGTTGACTACGTTCGTTCTGACACGTGACGACCGTCCCGGTGGGCAGGTGCGTGACCCGTACCGCCGAATCGGTGGTGTTGACCCCCTGGCCGCCCTTGCCCGACGAGCGGTACACGTCGATCCTTAGGTCCGACTCGTCGATCTCGACCGGCCCCACGTCCTCGGGCTCGGGGAAGACGAGCACCCCTGCGGCCGACGTGTGGACCCGGCCCTGCGACTCGGTGACCGGCACCCGTTGGACGCGGTGCACGCCGCCCTCGAACTTCAGGCGGGACCACACACCGTCCCTCGAGGGTTGACGAGACCTGATCGAGAACGAGGCGTCCTTGTACCCGCCCAGATCGGACTCGGTCACCCCGAGCACCTCGACCACCCAGCCGTGCTTCTCCGCGTAACGCGTGTACATACGGGCGAGGTCCGCCGCGAACAGCGCCGACTCCTCCCCGCCCTCACCGGACTTGATCTCCATGAGCACGTCATCCCCGTCGTGGGGGTCTCGCGGTGCCAACAGGTCGGCCAACCGCGACTCCAGTCTCGTCACCTCCGCCGCCAACCGATCGGCCTCCTCGGCGAACGACGAGTCTTCGCCGGCCAGCTCACGCGCGGCGGCCAGGTCGCCCCGGGTGGACTCCAGAGCCCGGTGGCACTGCACCACGGGAGTCAGCTCGGCGAATCGTTTGCCCACCCTGCGCGCGGCCACCGGGTCCTCGTGGAGCGCGGGGTCGGACAGCTGCGCCTCGAGACCCCCGTACTCCGAGAGGACATCGTCGATGGAGGACGGCGAACGCCCCGGGGCCTGCGTCACTCCTCGTCCTGCGGCAGGGTCGGAGTCGTCTTTGCCACCTGCAGGAGGAATTCGTAGTTGGTGTTGGTCTTGCGCAGCTGCGACATCAGCAGGTCGATCGCCTGATGCGAGTCGAGGCCCGACAGCACCCTCCGCAGCTTGTGCATGACACCGGCCTCCTCCGGCGTCATCAGGAGCTCCTCCTTGCGGGTGCCCGAGGGCCCCACGTCGACCGCGGGGAAGACGCGCCGCTCAGCGATGCGCCGGTCCAGCTTGAGTTCCGCGTTACCGGTGCCCTTGAACTCCTCGAAGATCACCGTGTCACCGGCGGACCCCGTCTCGACCATCGCGGTGGAGATGATGGTGAGGGAGCCACCGTTCTCGATGTTGCGTGCCGCTCCCAGGAACCGCTTGGGCGGGTAGAGCGCGGTGGAGTCGACACCGCCGGACAGGATGCGACCCGAGGCGGGAGAGGAGTTGTTGTAGGCGCGACCCAACCGGGTGATGGAATCGAGGAGGACCACGACGTCCTGGCCCATCTCCACAAGTCGCTTGGCGCGTTCTATCGCGAGCTCCGCGACCTGGGTGTGATCCGACGGCGGGCGGTCGAAGGTCGAGGCGATGACCTCGCCGTTGACCGAACGCTGCATATCGGTCACCTCCTCGGGTCGCTCGTCGACGAGCACGACCATGAGATGACACTCGGGGTTGTTGATGGCGATCGAGTTGGCGATGTTCTGCAGGATCGTGGTCTTGCCCGCCTTGGGCGGGGAGACGATGAGCGCCCGCTGGCCCTTGCCGATGGGCATGATCAGATCGATGACCCGGGTCGAGAGGACGTTCTTCTCGGTCTCGAGACGCAGACGCTGGTTGGGGTAGAGCGGCGTGAGCTTGCCGAACTCCGGGCGATTGCGCGCGTCTTCCGGGGGACCCCCGTTGACCGAGTCGATCCTGGCCAGCGGGTTGAACTTCGCCCTGTTCTTCCCACCCTGACCGCCGCCGCGACCCCCGCCCTGGCCGCCGCCGGACCCGTCGTTCTGGGCGTCACCCTGACCGTCCCGCGGCATCTTGACCGCGCCCGTGATCGCATCGCCGCGACGCAGACCGTACTTGCGGATCATGTTCATCGAGACGTAGACGTCGTTCGACCCCGCGAGGTAGCCCGAGGTACGGACGAACGCGTAGTTGTCCAGGACGTCGAGGATGCCCGCGACCGGTTGGAGGACGTCGTCGTCCCGCACCTCGGTCTCGCCCTCCTGCGGACGGCCACCGCCACCACCGCGGTTGCGCT
>NZ_JAALDW010000060.1:0-7282 GCF_014145055.1 Dietzia sp. DQ11-38-2 | reverse complement strand
CCTGTCAGCCGTGACCTGTCAGGCCTCGGCGCCCACGGGGACCCGTGCGCGGGTGGGTGCCGCGGCGACCGAATCGACGCCGGCCGAGGCACGCATGTACACCACGCGGGTGATGATCGCGGCCACCACGTAGAAGACCATGAACACGACGAACGCCGAGGTGGCCGCCCCCGAGGACTGGTAGGACGTGCGCAGGGTCATGTTGATGAGGAACCCACCGAACGCCCCGACCGCGCCGGCGACCCCGATGAGTGCTCCCGCATGAGCCCGCGACCACGAGGTCCGTGCGGCCTCGTCGAGTCCGAGCGTGTGACTGCGGGCCTCGAAGACGGACGGGATCATCTTGTACACCGAGGCGTTCCCCACCCCGGTGAGCCCGAAGAGTGTCAGGAAGGCCGCGAAGAACAACACGAGCGCGCCCCCCGAGAGGCGGCCGTCATTCGAGGCCTGGATGTTCGAGGTCACCACGAGTGCCACCGTGGTGACCGCCATTCCGCAGAACACCGCGAAGGTCACCCGTGCGCCGCCGAACCGGTCGGAGAGCCGGCCGCCGACCATGCGGGTCAGCGAGCCCAGCAGCGGTCCGAGGAAGGTGATCTGCGCCGCGTGGAGCGCCGCCTGGGCGGGATCCTGGCCGTTGCCGGTGAAGGTCATGGTGAGCATCTGTCCGAACGCGAAGGCGAAGCCGATGAACGAACCGAACGTGCCGATGTACAGCAGCGACAGCACCCAGCCGTCCTTGTCGCGGGTCATGTCTTTCATGCTCTGGACGTCAACGGTCTGGTGCGCGAGGTTGTCCATCTTCAGGGCCGCGCCGATCCCCGCGACCACGAGGAGGACGATGTAGACCCCGATCACCCAGTGGGGTGACCGGTTACCCGCGAGGGCGATCACGATGAGCCCCACGATCTGGATCGTCGCCACGCCCAGATTGCCCCCGCCCGCGTTGAGGCCGAGCGCCCAGCCCTTCTCCCGTTGGGGGAAGAAGGCGTTGATGTTGGTCATGGACGACGCGAAGTTGGCGCCGCCCAGCCCGGCGATCGCGCCGACGACGAGGTACAGCCACAGCGGTTGACCCGGGTTCGCCATGATCCACAACATCCCGACCGCGGGGATGAGCAGGACGAAGGCCGAGAACATGGTCCAGTTGCGGCCTCCGAAGGTCGCCGTGGCGAGCGTGTACGGGATGCGCAGGAAGGCCCCGGTCAACGTGACCACCGCGGAGACCAGGAATTTGTCGGGGGCGTCCAGCCCGTAGACGTCCTGGGGCATGAACAGCACCATGACGGCGAACAGGGTCCACACCGAGAACCCGACGTGCTCGGCGAACACCGACCAATAGAGGTTGCGCATGGCGGTCTTCCTGCCGCCCGCCTCCCATTGCGCGTCGTCCTCCGGATCCCAGTTCTCTATGACGTGTGAGCGCGACATGAGGTCGACCCCCTCTCCAGTTAGGTGGACACCCCCTCGGTGCCCCTGCGCACAGACGTTATGCACGCCCTGTTTCCCCGGCGCTACCCGGTATGACGTCATGGTCACGGTGTCCTCACGTCCGTGCGATCCCGCCGTGAGGGCTCGGAGAGCGTGGTGTGATGGCGGCATGTCACACCCGTTCTCATTCCGCCGAGCCGTGCTCACCGTGGTCCTCGTGGCCGCACCGCTCTTCGGGTCGGCGGCGGTCGCGCCCACGGCTCTCGCCCAGTCGCTGGAGGATCCCGCCTAGCCGGCCGACCTCCCCTTCCCACCCGCCACCGGGGGCCCGTTCGGGTGGGCCGAACTCTCGTACTGTCCGTACGCCGTGGTGCCGTCGGACCCCCGGTTCTGGGCCCCGAACAGTGCACCCATGCGCGTAGTGTCCCCGCTCGGTAGGGACACGGAGATCTGGTGCTCGAACTGTGTCCTGCAGGGATCGGACTGCTGGCAACTCGACCCCTCGGGAACGCCCCACCGGCTCCACCGCGTCACCGGGCTCTCGGATGCGATCACCGGATCGACCGGCTCCGCGGCAGACGGGAGCGTCCGGGCCGCCTACGAGCTCGCCCATCAGCGAGGGTAGCCGGCCACGTCGGGCGGCGTCGGCAGCCCCGCCGGCACCGTCCCCGGTTCGGCCACCGACACCTGGGGCTCGCTCATGCCACTCTCCCCGTTCGGTGCCGACTCCCGCGGTTTCGACGTGTGGGTGCATCCCGGGTACGTGCCCGGGAGCTGAGTAACCTGGGGATCCTGTGAACCCGGTCGAAAGGATCCCCCGCCGTGCCGTTCCCCCTGGATGTTCCCGAGTCGGTCCTGCGCAGGCGCCGAAGCCAGAAGTGGGTGGCGTACCCGGAGGACGTCCTGCCGCTGTTCGTGGCGGAGACCGACGTCCTGCTGGCCCCGGCCATCCGGGAGCGCCTCGCCACAGCGGTCGCCGACGGTGACACCGGATACTTCGCCGAGATCGAGCGCCTCGCCGGGGTGTGCGCCCGGTACTACTCCGGGTTCGGGTTCGAGGTACCGGAGGAGTCGGTCGTCCCCGTCAACGATGTGGGCGTGGGCGTCCGCGAGTCGCTCGCGCGGACCCTGCCGGCGGGAAGCGCGGTGGTCTACACGCCACCGGTGTACATGCCGTTCGGACCGTGGATCCGGCGTGTGGGGATGTCACCCGTCGCGGTGCCCCTGGTCGACCACGACGGCGAGGACCCGCGGCTGGACCTCGTGGGCATCGAGCGCGCCCTGGCCGGCGGGGCCAGGGCCGTGCTCCTGAGCCACCCGCACAACCCCACGGGTGTCCTGCACTCCTCCGCGGAGTTGGCCGAGCTCGCCGAGCTGGCCGCACGCCACGACGCCGTGGTGGTCTCCGACGAGATCTGGGCGCCCCTGACGATGACCGGGGTCCGGTTCTCCTCGTTCCTGGCCGCCTCCGGCACCGCCCCCGAGGTGGGCTTGGCCATCTCCTCCGCGTCCAAGGCGTTCAACCTCGCCGGGCTCAAGTGCGCCTTCGTGGTCAACGGCAATCCCGAGCGGTTCGAGGTGCGGCGCTCGGCGTTGTCCGGCGCAGTGGGGCACTTCGGGGCGCTCGCCGCGGAAGCCGCGCTGACCGGGTCACTGGACTGGCTGGAGCAGATGAACGCCGCGCTGGCCTCGAACCTCGATCTGATGGAGCGGCTCATGGCCGAGCACCTCCCCCGCGCCAGGTGGCGCCGACCCGACGCCGGATTCGTGGCGTGGCTGGACCTTCGCGCCTACCCCGGGCTCGGTGACGACCCCGCCGCGGCGTTCCTCGACGACGGAAAGGTGGCGCTGAGCAACGGTCCAGCCTTCGGGCCCCAGGGCAAGGGGTTCGCGCGTGTGAACTTCGCGTGCTCCGAGGACATCCTCACCGAGGCCTTCACCCGGATGGGCCGCGTCGCCGCGGAGCGGGGCTGAGGGCGGCCCGCGCTCACCGACATTTCCTTTTTCTCGGAACCGCCCCGGGGAAATTGCGCCCCGGCCCGCCACACCCGTTATTCGGTGAGCGAATCAGGGTCACCACTCGCGGAATTGTTCACGGCACTCAAATTCACTACCGGCATAGCCTTTCCCTTATCGTTGCCGTACCCTCATTAGGCATACCTAACAAGCCCGGAGGACTCATGGAGACGATCATTTCCGCACCCTTGTCGAGAGCACTACATGACTCGACGATGGCCGCGCATGAACAGGCGGAGAACGCCTCGTTCATCACCCGCCTGATGAACGGTGAGGGCACGCCGGCAGGCCTGGTCGCGCTCCTCCGGCAGTCGCTCCCCGTCTACGCGACGCTCGAGGACGCCTGCCGCGGGGTCGGCGCGGACCCGAGACTGTCCGCCATTCTCGACCCGCGCCTCGAGCGGACCGGTGCGTTGCGAGCCGATCTGGAGTCGCACCGCGCCCAGGGCCGCTCCTTCGACACGGTGGTGCCCGCCACCGAGGCCTACGTGGCCGAGTTGCGCGCGTGCGCGACCGACCCGGCCGCCCTGATCGGGCACCACTACGTCCGGTACCTCGGCGACCTCTCGGGCGGGCAGATCATCCGGACGATGGTGCGCCGCCACTACGGCATCGAGACCGGTCTGAGCTTCTACGACTTCGACATCGCCAAGCCCAAGGTCTACAAGGACGACTACCGGGCCGCACTGGACGCCCTCCCGCTGGGCGAGACAGACCGCGCGTCCGCTCTGGCCGCCGCCACCCGGGCCTTCGACCTCAACCACCGGATCTTCCTCGACCTGGAGGCCCTGGGCGTCCGCTGACCGACTGCCACATGCCGACACGCGACGCGGCCCCGACACCGGATCGGTGTCGGGGCCGCATCCGGTGTGTGCGCCCTACATCAGGCTGCCGAACAGGTTCGTCATGCCCGCGAGCGAGCCGCCGCCCCCGGTACCGGTGTCGTCGTCGTCATCATCTCCGCCGGTGGTGAAGGTGATCGGCGTGCTGAGTTCCCACGCGGCGTGGACGGCGCCGGAGGCCGCGTAGGTGTAGATCCCGTAGCTCCCGGTCTGCGACTTCGCGTCGGCCGCGTCCTTGGACACGGTGACGGTCGTGGTGAAGGTGCCGTCGGGCCGCAGCTCGACGGCCCCCGCGGCGGCTCCGCCGATGGTGGCGTGGTTCTCCGCCGCCAGGACCCACTTCTGCTCGACGACCGTGCGAGCGGCGGAGGTACCGCCCGCCGAGGGCTTCCATGCATCCCCGAACTTGCCGTAGACCAGGTAGAACCCGGCGGGCTTGCCCGCGAGCGGCGGACGGGTGCCCAGAACCGACGGGTCGGTGAACCCGGAACCCGTGATGGTCACCTCGTGGCTTCCGTCAGCGGCCAGAGTGGTGTCCGAGACGGTGATCTCGGGGGTGCCGACGGGCACCTGGGTCTCGTCCTCGGTCAGCTCGTAGGTCACCTGGAGCGGCAGCGGCCCCTTGAGGTTCTGGTCTCCTCCACACCCGGTGTTGTAGTAGTGCGGGTGCACCGAGCTCGGCACGGCCGCCAACCACTCGGGGGTCCACGCGCCCCAGATGTTCGGCGCGGTGCAGGAACGGTCCTGGTTCCCGCCGTTGTGCTGCACTCCCGCGTACTGGGGCGACAGGGTGATGGTGCCGTCCTGGGCCACCTGGGCGGCGCCCGGACCGAACGACAGGACGGTCGTGCGACCGGCGTTGACCTCGGGAGTCGGGGTGCCGTTCATGTCAGTCGCCGCGCCGATGGTCACATCGGCGTCGAGCGTTCCGGACCCGTCGGCGTTGACGGTCAGCTTCGGATCGGCCAGGGTCTCATCCGGCGCGTTGAGGTTGGCGGGGTAGGCGTTGAAGGTGATCTCGCCGTCCCAGTCGATGGTGACGGTCCCGTCCGCGCCGCGCGCACCCTCACCGTCGGAGAACTTGATGGCGTTGGGCGTCGCCTGCTGTCCCGAGACGATGTTCACGGGCATCGAGGTGGCCGGGAACGCAGCGGGGGTGTACTCGGTCTGCGCGCCACCCGAGACCGACCCGACGAGCGCCGAGGCGTCGCCGGAGGCGTCGACGATGCGCCACGGTCCGAAGATGCCCTTCTGGGCGTATCCGCTGATGCCCCAGACGAACGAGGCGTCCGTGACGGTCCCCGGGGTCGCCTCCTGGGCCTGGGCCGCCGGGGCTGCGACGACTCCGGCCAGCAACGCGAGCGTCGCCCCCAGCATCGTGCCCCGTCGGCCGGCGAGCGCGAGCCGGGATCGAGATGTGTTCACATCAGTCCTTTCGTCGAACTGTCTGGTAGAACAGCACTGCCGCGAGCGCGAGCAGTGCGGTCCCCACCCACCACTGCCATTGGTGGGTGGGGTTTCCGGCCTTCTGGGAGCCGGAAGTCTGGGCGTAGACCACGTCGGAGCCGTTGAGGGGTGTGTTGGCCGCCACGGGGATCGTCGACTGGTCAACGAGGGGTGGGGTCGCCGCGGGTGAGGACCCGCCTGACGACGGGCCGCTCGGGGATGCGGGGATCGTGGCGACGGTGCCGCCCACGGTCCCGGCGGTGAGAGGGGCTCCGGCGGTGTAGTAGTCCGCGAAATACTCTTCGAAGACCTCGTCCACACCGCCCCCCTCGGCGGCCGACGCGTCCGGTGCCGCCGCGGCCGGGCCCGCGCTGTCCCGCGCGGCGTTCACCGCATCGGGTTGGAGCGGTTTCCACGCCTCGTCCATCCACGCGGCAGCGGTGTCGGCGACGTCGGTCCCCGCGGCCCGGAGGATCTGTTCGACCGTGTCGTCGAGGACCCTACCGACGATTCCGCCGGACCCGCCGGACCCACCGGAATTCGGCATTTCCTCGGGTTCATCCGAATTCCAACTCACCGCTATCGGCAGCGCGGGTTTCGTACCGTCAGAGGTTCCGGTCGAATACCAGAATCCCCCGGATCCCGCTTCCGCGGCGAAGTCCACGAATTCCCGCGGGAAAGCTCCCCAATACGCGCCGTCTCTCGTCTGAGGGTTTTCTCCGGCACCGGCGGAATAGGGCACACCGAGGTATTCGGGAGTCACGGAGAACCCTTTTTTCCCTCCCAGTTCCACGCGACTGCGGGGGAGATTCGCGAGGACGACGGTGCGGGACGGCACCGGGGTCGACACCTCGGGGTTGTCCTGGGCGCTCCGTCTCCCACCCAGGGTCGCGGTCACGGTGGCCTTCGTGGGCGTGACCGTGAGGACCGGGTCGGTGACGCTGAGGAACACCAGGCCCGAGTAGTACAGGACCGACGCGGTGCCCTTCCACTGGATCTCCGCCGTGCCCGAGGCGGCGTCGACGGTTCCGGTCCCCTTGCCGAAGACCATCTCGAGGCCGCTGTATCTGCTCGAGGCGGCGTCACGGAGGGCGGTGCCCGCCTGGTCGGTCTGCGTCCCGGCCCAGGTCGCGGTCGATGTCCCACCGTTCGCGGACCGCTTCTCGATCGTCACCTGTCCCGACGTGGCCCTCCATGTCTGTTCGGTGATCGTCGCCCCGGGCCCGGCGAGCGCCGCCGAGCTGTCCCCGGCGGAGAGGAAGTTGAGTCCGGGTCCGTGGCTGGGCCCGGCGCTCTGCCTGCTCAACCCCCATCGGAACTCGGCATCGGTCAGCTCGACCGCCGAGTCCTGTGCTCGGGCCGCCGGCGAGTACATCAGCGAGCCGAGGGCGAGGGCCAGGGCCAGGGCCAGGACCAGGGCGGCGCCCCGGCGGTGGCCCGATAACTGGTCACTGGTCATCGGGATCTCCTTCGGTGTGAGCTCTCGTGTGGGGGGCCGGGTGCCCGTCGGCACCGCCGGCGTCGGCGAGGCGTCTCCGGTTGACCGC
>NZ_JAALDW010000059.1:0-14462 GCF_014145055.1 Dietzia sp. DQ11-38-2 | reverse complement strand
CGTTCCCGGACATCGTCGCCAGGCGGTAGCCCCTCAGGCCGCGGCCACCCGGCGGAGCCGCTCCGGTGCGAGCCCCTGCTCCAGACCATGGAGCAGTAGACGCGCCAGCGAGTTCGCCGGATCCGCGGACACCGCGGCCTCGAGAGCGGCCCGGGCGTGCACGCCGCCACCGGCGAAGTACGCCGCGGCTCCCAGCAACAGCAGTGCCACCGAGCGTTCGCGGCCGGGCCTGCGGCGAGCGAGCAACCACCAGAGCAGACGACGACCGTCCTGATCGCCCAGACCCCGCTGGGCCAGACGCCTGTACACCTCGTCCCGCACCGCGATGTCCAGCAGGGCTCGTCCGATCCCCGCCAGGACGTCCTCGTCGAGCTCCTCCCCCACCTCCAGGCTCCGGACCGCGTCCTCGTGTGCCTGCACCGCTCGGTCCACCTCGTGGGACCCACCGAGCCTGACCGGTCCGCTGCCGTGCGGGTCGTCGTCACACGCGTCGTCATCACGCTCCAGATACAGGTCCTCGATCTCGTCCCGAGACCCTGCCCGGATCCGGCCGTCGAACGCGTGGACCGCCGCGATCTCCGTCGAGTCAGGGTCCACCTGCGTGCCCCGGACCATGCCGAACAGGTCGACCCACGGTGAACCGTGTGCGAACTCGCCGACCCCGTACGCACCGACGACCTGCGTTCCGGACAACCCCAGCCAGTACTCGAACGCCGCGGCGACGTCCTCCGCCAGGAGTCCGGCGGTCTCCCCGTCCGCACAGTCCTCGTGGACCACCACCAGATGAACGCCCGTCACTCCCTCTCGAGCGCAGAACCGTGCCAACCCGCGCGCCGGGCCGTCGTCGACCGTCATCGGCGGGAACTCGTCCCGCACGGAGAGCTCGTCCCGATCACTTCCGAGCAGACCGTCGACATCCATCCTGACGACCGGACCGGCGCGGCCTCCGGCGGTCCGTCCACACACGATCACCACCGATCCGGTGCCCGGCGGGAAGCCCAACATCGACGGTATTGACGCGATGAGCTCCTCAGGGGAGGTGATCACCACCGTCGGAGTGCCATCCATCCCGTCTCCACCGATCCGTCCGTTCCCCGTCATCGTCGTCCACCCGTCTCCTCGTCTCACGCCGCTCCGCCGTCGGGGCGAACCGTGGGTGCCGGTGCACCGGATCAACCTTCGGACAACGCGCCGACGTCGGACGCCCGCGAACCGGCCCTGAACGGACCGCTGAGGAGTACGGGAACTGTTGGGGAATCATCTGCGGCCCGCTGTCGTTGGCACAGAGGTGAAACCCCGTCCCGGTGGGACGACCTATTCGGACCGGACCGGACGATTCGGGGTGTTGCGACGAGAGGAGTCGACATGGCCAGGCACAGCGATCTGTACCGACTGATCGAGCCCGTCCCCGATCTGCGGTCGGAATCCGGACAGGGCCCGGTGCTGGTGCACGCGTTGGAGGGCTTCTCCGACGCAGGCCAGGCGATTCAGGGTGTCACGGAACACCTCAAGGGGAGCCTGGACTCTCAGCTGATCGTGGAGTTCGACGCGGACAAACTGGTCGACTACCGCTCGCGTCGACCGCCGGTGCGGTACTCCTTCGACCATTTCGCCGGGTACTCCGAACCGACCATCCAGATGCACGCGGTCAAGGATGCGGACGGGACGCCCTTCCTCCTGCTCTCCGGTCTCGAACCGGACCTGAGGTGGGACGGGTTCACCGAGTCCGTGATCGACCTCGCCGGGTCGTTCGGGGCCCGGATGTCGATCGGCCTCGGTGCGATCCCCCTCGGGGTGCCGCACACCCGCCCCACCCAGGCGAGCGCGCACGCCAGTGACGTGGACCTCATCCGTGGGTTCACCGCCTGGCCCGGGGAGTTCTCCGTCCCGGGGAATGTGAGCGCCCTGCTGGAGCTCCGCATGGCGGAGCACGGGATCCCGTCCGCGGGCTTCACCGTCCACGTCCCCCAGTACCTGTCACAGACCGCCTACCCCGCGGCGGTCCTCAATCTGGTCGGGAACATCGCACAGATCTCCCAGCTCGAGTTGCCGTCGGGTGAGCTCGAGTCCGCGGCTGCGGACTTCACCGCACAGGTCACCGCCCAGATCGCCGAAAGCCCGGAGATCCGGACGGCCGTGGAGCTGATGGAGAAGCAGTACGACGCGTTCATGGAGAGCCGCCACGGTTCCGACTCGCTGAATCCCGGCGGCACCCCCCTCCCGTCCGGAGACGAGATCGGCGCGGAGTTCGAGCGGTTCCTCGCGGAACAGACCGGCGAGGACGGGCCTGGCGCCCAGTAGCACGGGAGGGCGGTGTCGGCCCGGCGGCTAGGCTCGGTCTGGTGCACCTGCCCGAACTCCTCGCCGACCTGGACGACGTCCCCTCCGATCTCCTGGAGGAGGCGGTCTTCGACGCCTTCGTGGCATGGGCCGACGCCCAGGGCCTGACCCTCTATCCGGCCCAGGAGGAGGCGGTCCTCGAGGTGGCGGCGGGGAGCCACGTCGTCCTGGCCACCCCGACCGGATCGGGAAAGTCCCTGGTCGCGCTGGGCGCGCACTTCTCCGCGATGGCCAGGGGGGCGCGGAGCTACTACACCGCGCCGATCAAGGCACTCGTCAGCGAGAAGTTCTTCTCCCTGTGCGCGGTGTTCGGCGCGGAGAACGTGGGAATGCTCACCGGTGACGCCTCCGTCAACGCCGATGCGCCGATCGTCTGTGCCACCGCGGAGATCGTCGCCAACATCGCGCTGAGGGAGGGCGCCGATGCCGACATCGGCCAGGTGGTGATGGACGAGTTCCACTACTACTCCGAACCCGACCGGGGCTGGGCCTGGCAGGTGCCGCTCATCGAACTCCCCGACACGCAGTTCCTCCTCATGTCCGCCACTCTCGGGGACGTCGACTGGCTGATCGACGACCTGCGCACCCGCACCGGCCGGGAGTGCACGCTCGTCGGGGGAACCGAGCGGCCGGTCCCGCTGACGTTCGACTACGCGCTGCAGAGCGTCCACGAATCGGTCGAACTCCTGCTCCGCGACGGCAAGGCCCCCGTGTACATCGTCCACTTCACCCAGGCCTCCGCCCTGGAACAGGCGCAGGCGCTGACCTCGGTCGCCGTGTCCTCCAAGGAGCGCAAGGCCGCGATCGCCGAGCAGATCGGCGGCTTCAGGTTCACGACCACCTTCGGTCGGAACCTGCGCAAACTGCTCCTGCACGGGATCGGCGTTCACCACGCGGGCATGCTCCCGAAGTACCGCCGCCTCGTGGAACGGCTCGCGCAGGACGGGTTGCTCACCGTCATCTGTGGGACCGACACCCTCGGCGTCGGCATCAACGTCCCCATCCGGACCGTTCTGTTCACGGGCCTGACCAAGTTCGACGGCCGCCGGCAGCGGGTTCTCAAGGCCAGGGAGTTCCACCAGATCGCCGGCCGCGCGGGCCGCGCGGGCTTCGACACCGAGGGGCTGGTGGTGGTGCTCGCACCCGAGCACGAGGTCGAGAACGCCAAGGCGGCAGCCAAGACCGCCGCCAACCCCAAGAAGAAGAGCAAGTCCGCCAAGAAGAAGCCTCCGGAGGGATTCGTCAACTGGTCCCGCTCCACGTTCGACAAGCTCGTCGGTGCCCAGCCCGAGCAGCTGACCAGTCGCTTCGAGGTCGACAACGCGATGCTGCTCAACGTGATCTCCCGGCCCGGGAGCTGCTACACCCACATGCGGCATCTGCTGCTGTCCTCACACGAGACCAGGGCCCGCGTACGGCAGCACGTCCTGCGGTCCATCGAGCTCTTCCGAGGGCTCGAGACGGCGGGCATCGTCGAGCGGATGACGGAACCGGACGACGAGGGTCGGCACGTCCGACTGACCGTGGACCTACAACGGGACTTCGCCCTCAACCAGCCCCTCGCCCCGTTCGCGATCGCCGCGATGGAGGTTCTCGACCCCGACTCCCCCACCCCGGTCCTGGACCTGGTCTCGGTGATCGAGTCCGTTCTCGACGACCCGCGCCCGATCCTCTACGCACAGCAGCGGGCCGCCCGAGGTGAGGCGATCGGGGCCCTCAAGGCCGAGGGGGTGGAGTACTCCGAGCGGATGGAGCTCGTCGAGGACATCACCTGGCCCACGCCCCTCGCGGACCTCCTCGCCGACGCCTACGACGCCTACCGCGCCGGTCACCCGTGGGTCGCGGGGATCGAGCCGTCGCCGAAGTCCGTGATCCGCGAGATGGTCGAGCGGGGAATGACGTTCTCCGATCTGGTCTCCGCATACGGTCTCAGCCGGTCCGAGGGCTCCGTCCTGCGCTATCTCACCGACGCCTACCGGGCACTACGGCAGACCGTTCCCGCAGAGCGTCGGACCGAGGAGTTCGATGACCTGGTGGAATGGCTCGGGGAACTCGTCCGCCAGGTCGACTCGAGCCTGTTGGACGAATGGGAGCTGCTCACCGACCCGGAGGTCTCGCCGGACCAGGTGGCGGAGCTCGCATTCGGGCAGTCGACCGGCGGCACCCGACCCGTCACCGCCAACCTGCGGGCGTTCCGGGTGATGGTCCGCAACGCGATGTTCCGACGGGTCGAGCTGTTGGCGCGGGACGACATCGACACGCTCGCCCGACTCGACGCCGACGTCCCCGACCATCCCGACTGGGACACCGAGATCGACGCGTACTGGGACGAGTACGACGCGATCGGCACCGGGCCCGCGGCACGTGGGCCCGCTCTGTTCTCCGTCGCCGAATCGGGCGACGGGGTGGAGCCGGGAACCTGGAGGGTCCGGCAGGTCCTGGACGATCCCGAGAACGACCACGGTTGGGCCGTCGAGGCCGTCGTGGACCTGGGCGCCAGTGACGAGGCGGGGGAGGTCCGCTTCGCGTCCCTGACGCTCACCGGGTGACCGAGCCGGGAGGCTGAACCGGGCGGCGGATCCGGCGTCCGTACGATGACCGACGAACACCGAACCGACCCCTGAACGACCCCTGGAGGACATCTGTGACCCCCCGCATCCTGTACAAGAGGCTCGCGTTCGCGGAGGTGATCACCTGGACGTTGCTCATCCTGGGGATGATCGGCAAGTACGGGTTCGGGCTCGACTGGGCCACCACGGTCGGTGGCAGCATCCACGGTTTCGTGTTCCTGTGCTACTCCGTGGCGACCGTGGCGGTGTGGACGGACAAGCGCTGGTCCGCGGGCACAGGTCTGCTGGGCCTGCTCTCCGCCGTCGTGCCCTACGCCACCGTGCCGTTCGAGAGGTCCGTCGAACGCCGCGGTCTCCTCGACGGTCGGTGGCGACTCGGGCCGGGGAGCGAACAGCCTCACTCCCCCGCCGAGCGCGTCCTGGCCTTCGCGCTCCGGTCCCCGGTGGTCGCCCTCATCGTGACCCTCGTCGTGGTGGCGGTGGTCTTCTCCCTCCTCCTGGTGGCGGGCAAGCCCACGGAGTGGTTCTCGTGACCCTGAACCGCGACGACCGTGGGCCCGGACGCCGGGAGCTGAACAAGGCGGACAAGCAGCGTCGGATCCTCGCTGCCGCCCGAGACCTGTTCTTCCGCAACGGGTACTCGTCGGTCACCACGCAGGAGGTAGCCGAGCAGGCGGAGGTCGGCACCGGGACGCTATTCCGGTACGCCCGGTCGAAGGGCGAGCTCCTGTGCATGGTGGCCAATGAGGAGTTCCGGGCCATGGTCGAGACCGTCCCGGACACCGGCGACCCGGTCGAGGACCTCGTCGCGCTGTGCGGCCCCCTGTTCTCCGCACTCGAGAACCAGCCGGAGAACATCGTCGCCTATCATCGCGAGACCGTGTTCGGGGAACCCGGGCCCCATCGCGCGGAGGCGCAGCGCATCCTCCGGGAGCTCCGGGGGATCATCGGCCTGATCCTCGCCCGGCATTCCCCGGGCCCGCTGGAGGCCTCGGACCTCGACGGCCCCGCCCAGACGGTCTTCGATGTCCTTTACATGTGCATCGTTCGTTCGGGGATCGATCGGTCGCCGGGCCGTGATCACCGGGCCGACCTGCGCGAGCATGTCGAACGGGTCCTGCACGGCGCACTCGCCCACCGGGTCGCGCCGGACCGCGCGCACTGACGCCCTCGCCCAGGCCACCCCGACGACGGGCCCCGCACCCCTCCGGGTGAGACTTGTTCGCATGACTGAGGGCAACGACACCGATACCCACGCCGTGACCCGCCCGATCAAGGACGCGTCCACGGTGATGGTGATACGGGACTCCGAGCGCGGACCCGAGGTGTTCGTGGCGCGCCGGGTCCGGGGAATGGCCTTCGCCGGGGGCATGACGGTGTTCCCGGGAGGGGGTGTGGACGCCAGCGACGATGATCCGGAGCTGGCGTGGACCGGGAAAGCGCCCGAGTGGTGGGCGGAGCGGTTCGGCTGCGACGTACCGCGGGCGCGCCGGTTGGTGTGTGCGGCCGCGAGGGAGACCTTCGAGGAATGTGGCGTCCTCCTCGCCGACCACGCCGACGGATCCCCGGTCGCGGACGCGGGTCGATACCACTCGAGTCGCGAGGAACTGGAGAGTCACCGGCTGACCTTCAGCCGGTTCCTCGCCGACGAGGGGCTCTCCCTCGCGGCGGGCAGACTCCGACCCTACGACCACTGGATCACGCCCACGGTGGAGTCGCGGAGGTATGACACACGGTTCTTCCTCGCCGCGTTGCCGGAGGGGCAGGAACCCGACGACCTCACGACCGAGGTCGACATGACCATGTGGGCCCGTCCCGTCGACCTCCTCTCCGACTTCCGGTCCGGACGGTCCATGCTCCTGCCCCCGACGTGGACCCAGCTCCGGGTCCTCGCCGGGTTCCCGGACGTCGCGGCTGCTCTGGCCTCCGAGCGCGCCATCACACCCGTACAACCGGAGGTCGTCGAACACCGAGGCGGGGTGCGCGTGCGCTTCGACGGTTCTGACGAATACTGGTCCGACTACCAGGCCGGCCGTCCGGAGTCGGGGATCTGATCGCCGCCACCGGACATCTCGAAGTGCCGACGCACCCGGCTGCGCGGTGGTTGACTGCCACTCATGCCGGATTTCGAGTTCGACGTGGACACGTCGATCGCCGCCGGGTGGGATCGCTTCGCGGCTCGCCTGGCCGAACTCCTGCGTGACCTCGTCCCGGGAGCGACCTTCGACCTGGCCGTCCCCGTGCTCGGCTCCCCGTCCACCCGGACCCCGTACGTGCGTTTCACCGCTGCCGGCGACGGCAACATCCACGCAGAGGTCTCCGGCGGGGGGTCCGAGGACTCGCCGGAACCGTTGGGGCCGGTCCGGCTCCGGCAACTCGTCGCGCTCGGGTGGGCGCCGGGAGCGTCCACGGAATCGGGACTCGGTCTGACGTTCCCGGTCGATCGTGCACCGGAGGTGGCGCACCTCGTCGCCGGCACGATGGAGCGGGTCTTCGGAATCCCCCACCCGGTCTTCCTCCACGATGTGTCCGAGCCGCAGGACCCGTCTGTGTCCGAGCCGCAGGATCCGTCGACGGGCCGCTCCGAGGACCCCGCGCCCGCGGATGTCGACTTCCGTCCCCGGATGATCGCCACCCCCGACGAGGCGACCAGGGCCCTGGAGTCGGTGCTGTCAGAGGTGTACCAGAGGCGGGTCACGCCCGACGAGCACGACGTGTTCACCGTTCCCGCCGGATACGTGCTGCTGTTCATCCGTGCACACCGATCGCTTCCGCTCGTGGTGTTGCGAAGCCCGCTCGTGTCGTCCGTGGAGGACCCCGCGGCCGCGGAGGCCGAGGTCGCGATCCTCAACCGAGACTCGTTGTGGTGCCGGTACGTCTTCGACGGCGAGACGATCTCCGCCGAGGCGGAGTTCGTCGACAGGGTGTTCGTCCCGGTCAACTTCAAGATCCACCTGGCCGAGATCTCCGCCGAGCTCGACGACGTCTACTCCGATCTCGCGCACCGGGTCACGGGCCGACGATGGCGTGACCTGCGCGCCGCCGATGACCACCGACCGCGGGAGCAGTAAGATCTGGGACCGTGCCGGGACGTGCCCGGTGTGAGACCTCGCCCCAGGAGCGCCAGAATGCGTCGCGCCGTCCTCGCCGCAGTGATCGTGAGCGCGGCCGTGTCCGCACCGGCCTGCTCGCCGGCGTCCCTGTTCGGCGACGACGACACCGTGGGCGTCCCGGTCCAGACCGGCGAGCAGTCGGGTCCCCTGCCGTCGTCGCAGCAGTTCGACAGGCCGTTCCCCGTGGCCGGTGACGCCTGGGACGCCACCCTGACACTGTCTGACCTGCGTATCGTGCCCTCCACCGTGTACTCGGACGCGGTGGTCGTGGTGGACGTCCGGGTGGTGCAGGCGTCCGGTCAGCCCGAACTGGGCCCCGAGGACTTCTCCGCCTTCGACCCGGCGGGAAGGCCCTTCGAGCGGATCGAGAATCCCACGGGAACGATCGAGGACCCCCTGGTGCCGTCGGTCCTGAGCTTCCCCGGCGAGGAGATCCGCGGGATGGTCGCCTGGACGATGCCCCGGGGGCACCGGATCGGACGGATCGACGTGGTCACCCCGAGGACCATCGGTTCGGTCACCGTGACCCGCCAGCCGGAGGACCCGGCGGCCTCCTAGGACACGAGAGGGCCCCGGCCCTCGGGAGGAGCAGAGCCCTCCGGTGCAACAGTGCCCTCCGGTGACACGGTGCCCTCGAGATAGGTCCAGCGACCACCTCGGCGCTCGAACACCGACCGCTCGCGCAGGACTGCAGGCCCGCCGGGCCCGACGTAGCGGGCCTCGAACTCCACGGTCCCGATCCGGTCGTCGGAACCACCGGACACCACGTCGAGGATCGTGAGCCCGGTCCACTCCACGTCTCCGGCCTCCACACGGGCCGGCCTCGTCCGCGGATGCCAGGTGCGCCAGAGATGATCCTCCCGACCCAGGACGAAGGCCGTGTACCGGGATCTCATGAGTTGCTCGGCGGTCTCGGCGGGGACACCGTCGTCCACGAGCGGACCGCAGCAGGCTCCGAGAGCGCGCCGGCTCCCGCAGGGGCATTCGCTCACGTGCGCCTCCTCAGTCCACCCGGGTCCGCGGTCAGGCTACCCACCCGCTGTCCGGCTATGCTCGGCGGAGACATGTCCAGGTTCAGTGCTCTCCCGTTCCGCGCCGGTCGCCGGTCCGATCCCGATGACGTCCCCTTGCGGGTCCGCTCGTGTCGGGACCTGTGCCAGTGGACCAGGACCCCGGCGGAACGTCGCGGCGAGCCCGTGTTCGCCTGCCGCGGCTGCGGATCGCAGTGGGTCCCGAGCGAGCACTGGACCCCGCGGGACAGCAGCGGGGCGGTACCCCCGGAGGTGTTGGGGATCATCAGAGCCGAACCATGACCGCACCGGACGGCCTCTAGGCTGACCGGATGACCACCACCCCTCGAGCCTCCGGTTCCGCCACGGGCCCCTCCGTCAATTCCGCTCTGAGCTCCACTGCGAGCTCCAGCACGATCGATGCCGTCCTGCGCCGTTCGGCCGCCCGGTTCCCGGACCGGGTGGCACTGACCTTCGCCGACCGCCGGTGGACCTATGCGGCCCTGGACTCGGCGGTCGACCGGGTGGCGACGATGCTCTCCGGCCTGGGCCTCGAGGACAAGGCCCGGGTGGCCGCCTACGGCGTCAACTCCGATGCCTACCTCATCGCCTTCCTCGCCACCTCGCGTGCCGGGTTCACCCACGTACCCGTCAACTACGCCCTGACCGGGAGCGAGCTGGAGTATCTGCTGACCGACTCGGGGTCGTCGCTTGTCCTGGTGGACCCGGCGCAAGCGCCCACCCTGACCGAGGTGCTCCAGACCCTGCCCGGGGTGCGGTCCCTCGCGCTACTGCCCCCCGCGGGGGAACCCGCGGACGGCACCGTCCTGGCGTCCGCCCTCGACGGCTCTGCGTGCACGGCGATGGAGTCCCCGGCCAGCGGCACCGACCTGGCGCAACTCCTCTACACCTCGGGGACCACCTCGCGCCCCAAGGGCGCGATGATGACCCATTCGGCGTTGGTACACGAGTACGTGAGCTGCATCCTCGCCCTCGACTTCACGTCCGACGACGAGCCGCTGGTGACGATGCCCCTCTACCACTCGGCCGCGATGCACGTCTTCGCGCTCCCCTATCTGTCCCTGGGTGCGACGGTCCACCTCATGGCGGCCCCGGACATCCCGGAGATCCTGCGACGGATCGAGGTCGACAGGATCGGTTCGCTGTTCCTCGCGCCGACGGTCTGGGTACCCCTGGCCTCACACCCCGATCTGGACTCACGCGACCTGTCGAGTCTGCGCAAGGCACAGTACGGTGCCTCGATCATGCCGGTGACCGTGCTCCAGCGGCTCCGGGGAAGGTATCCCGACCTCGGGTTCTACAACTGCTTCGGGCAGTCGGAGATCGGGCCGCTGGCCAGCGTCCTGCGCCCCGAGGAACACGACGCCCGTCCCGCGAGCGCGGGCCGACCCGTCTTCTTCGTCGAGGCCAGGGTCGTGGACGAGACCGGTGCCGAGGTCGCGGCCGGCGACCGCGGCGAGGTGGTCTACCGCTCTCCCCAGTTGTGCCGGGGCTACTGGAACAAGCCCGAGGCCACGGCAGAGGCGTTCCGCGACGGATGGTTCCACTCCGGCGATCTCGTGGTGCGGGACGCCGAGGGGTTCATCGAGGTCGTGGACCGGATCAAGGACGTCATCAACACCGGTGGCGTCCTGGTGGCATCCCGGGAGGTCGAGGACGCGGTCTACAAGGACGACCGGGTCGCAGAGGTGGCGGTGATCGGAACGCCGGACGCCAAGTGGATCGAGGCCGTCACCGCGGTGGTGGTGCTCAGAGGCGACGCGCACGCAAGCGAGTCCGAGATCATCGAAGGCACCCGCGCCCATCTCGCGCCGTTCAAGGTGCCCAAACGCGTGGTCTTCGTGGACGAACTGCCGCGTAACCAGTCGGGAAAGCTCCTCAAGCGGGAGCTGCGTCAGAGCTGACCCGGTCAAGGACCTCCGCGGCCACCACGTCGGGAGCCTGCTCCGGGATCCAGTGCCCCACGCCGGACAACGGAACGAATCGGTACTCCCCGGTCATCCGCGAGGCGGTGGCCTCCGCACCGGTGCGCCCGATCGCCGGGTCGTCCCGTCCCCACAGATAGGTCGTGGGAACCGATATGTCCGGCAGGTCGTACCGCCGCATCGCGCGGTACCAGTTGAGCGCGCCCGTCAGCCCTGCCCGGGAGCCGACCAGGTGGAGGTGCCGTGCCACGAGCTCCTCCGACACGTGCTCGTCGAACATCTCACGCAACCGCCGGGCCCCGTCCTGAAGAAGGACGTCCTCGGCTTTCCCCGCCTGTCGGAACAGTGCGAAGTACGCCGACCGTGCCCGTTGGTCCGGGTCCGACTCCAGAGCCCGGGCGAACTCGGTCAGGTGGGGCACGGACACAGCCGTGAGGCTGCTCACCCGCTCGGGATCGTGGCCGGCGAGCCACCACGCGACCGATGCCCCCCAGTCGTGGCCGAGGACGTGCACGGAGTCCAGACCCAGCTGATCGACGACCGCGAGTGCGTCCGCACTCAGGTGCTCGATCGCGTACTCTCCGACGTCCTCCGGACGGGCGCCGGCCGAATAGCCACGCTGAGCCGGAGCGACGACCCGGAGGCCCTGCCGCGTCAGCGTCCCGGCGACGGCCTCCCACTCCCAGGGCGACTCCGGGAAGCCGTGCAACGCCAGCACGGTCCCCCGCTCCGCTCCGATCGCACACCAGTCCAGGACGTCGAGCGTGCCGACCGGTACATCGACGGTCATGTGCTGCGGTTCCATGAACCGGACCCTAGCCCCTGTCAAGGACTCACCGCAGCCGACCTCCCGGTGGGTAATGGGCGGACGACCCCGTGGGGGCGACCAGAGAGCGTCGCTCGTACCAGTCGCGCACCAACCACATCTCCACGACGAGCGGGTCCACGGCGGCCTCCTCCGCCCACGCGGAGATCAACTCCAGGTACCACTGGTACCTGCGAGGCGTCATCCGGCCGATCGACTCGATCTCCGTCCACCCGGCGTGGACGAGAGTGCCGATTCCGGCCGGGTCGACGGGAACGATGTGCGGCTGCGACCACGCCATGCCCAGCGACGAGAGGTAGAGCGACGCGAGTGGGAACCCGAGATCGGGCACCCCCCTGCCGGCCCTGCCGTGTGGCGCACCGTTGCGCAGGAGGTTCATCGCCTCCCCCGGCGTGTCCAGCCAGTTCGCCACCTCGTGCAGGACCAGGGGATAGCCGTGGGAGGATATCGAACGCCACCCGGACCGGTCCCGCTCGGGCACGCGGAAATCCGGGAGCCCCCGACGCACTCCTGACCTCAGCGGGTGACCGGAGAGCCAGGCCGCGCACATGTAGAGCGCGATGACCGACTCCTCCAGGCTCCCGCGCGCCCGGCGACCCGCCGCCCACAGGTCACTCCTTCGGAGGTATCCGGAACCGGTCTCGACCCGGCCGCCGTCCGGCCCACCGGCGACCAGGCGGAGGTCGACGCGGCGCTCGGCCAACCTGAGGTTCCACAGGTCGAGGTCGATCTCCACGTATTCGTCCGCCACCAGGAGAGCCGGGGGCTGGGCGCGGCACCACCTGAGACACGCAGAGGGCAGGTCCGGGATGGGACGGGATCCGGTCGTCGTCATGCCCGCACGGTCTCACGCGGGTACGACACCCCGGGCCGCCCGTCAGCCCGGCCCCCGGGGCGCCTCGACTCAGTCCTCGGCGAACGCGTCCAGTGGAGGGCACGAACACACCAGGTTGCGGTCGCCGTAGGCACCGTCGATCCGGCGAACCGCGGGCCAGACCTTCGGGCGCCAGACCGTCCCCAGCGGGTAGCCCGCGAGGCTGCGGGGGTAGGCGTGATCCCACTGATCCGCGGAGACGCTCTCGGCGGTGTGGGGCGCCCCGCGTAGCGGGTTGTCCTCCACGGTCCACTCGCCCGCCTCGACCCGGGCGATCTCGGCGCGGATCGCCGCCATCGCGTCGCAGAACGCGTCCAACTCGGCCAGGTCCTCGCTCTCCGTCGGCTCCACCATCAGGGTGTTGGGGACCGGGAAGCTCATCGTGGGGGCGTGGAATCCGTAGTCCGCCAGTCTCTTGGCCACGTCGTCGATCGAGATGCCCACCGAGTCGATGAGCGGCCGGAGATCGAGGATGCACTCGTGGGCGACCCACCCACCGTCCCCGGAGTACAGCACCGGGAAGTCCTGCCCGATACGGCGGGCCAGGTAGTTGGCGCTCGCGATGGCCGTGAGGGTGGCGCGGCGCAGTCCGTCCGCGCCCATCATGCGGACGTAGGCCCACGTGATGGGGAGGATCGACGCGGATCCGAACGCCGCGGCCGAGACCACCGCGCCTGAGCCCAGACCGTCCTCGTACGGGTGGCCTGGCAGGAACTCACGCAGGTGCTCCGCCACCGCGACCGGGCCGACCCCGGGACCGCCGCCCCCGTGGGGGATGCAGAAGGTCTTGTGCAGGTTGAGGTGGCTGACATCGCCACCGAACCGCCCCGGCCGGGCGACCCCCACGAGGGCGTTGAGGTTGGCCCCGTCGATGTAGACCTGACCCCCCGCGTCGTGCACGATCGCGCAGATCTGCTCGATGTCGTGCTCGTACACCCCGTGCGTCGACGGGTAGGTGATCATGATGGCCGAGAGCTCGGCAGCGTGCCGCTCGACCTTCTCCTTGAGGTCGTCGACGTCCACGTCACCGTTGGGCCGACAGCCGACGACGACGACCTTCATCCCGGCCATCACCGCGGACGCGGCGTTGGTCCCGTGTGCCGAGGACGGGATCAGGCACACCCTGCGGTCCTCGTCGCCGCGGGAGCGGTGGTACTGCCGGATCGCCAACAGTCCCGCGTACTCGCCCTGGCTGCCCGCGTTGGGCTGCAGGCTCACCGCGGCGTAGCCCGTGATGTCGACGAGCCACTGCTCGACGTCGGCCACCAGCCGGCGGATGCCGCGGGTCTGCTCGGCCGGCGCGAACGGGTGGAGCCCGGCGAACTCGGGCCACGTGATGGGCTCCATCTCCGTGGTCGCGTTGAGCTTCATGGTGCAGGACCCCAACGGGATCATGGTGCGGTCCAGGGCGAGATCCTTGTCTGCCAGGGCGCGCAGATAGCGCAGCATCGCGGTCTCGGTCCGGTACTTCACGAACGCCTCGTGCTCGAGGAACGGCGAGGTCCGGTCGCCGTAGGCGGGGTCGACGAGGACCTCCAACTCGCCTGCGTCCGCGACGTCGGCCACATCTGCCCCGAACGCCTCGAGGACGAGCGCGACGTGGTCCCCGGTGGTGGCCTCGTCGCAGGCGATGGACACGTGGTCGTCGTCGACCTTCCACAGGTTCACCCCCCGCTCGGCGGCGGCGGCCAGCACCTCGGAGGCGCGGCCCGGCACCCGGGCCAGGACGGTGTCGAAGAAGTCGGCGTGGACCACCTGGACACCCGCCGCGACGAGGCCGTCG
>NZ_JAALDW010000528.1:186-18227 GCF_014145055.1 Dietzia sp. DQ11-38-2 | reverse complement strand
CCATGACCGATCGCAGTGGCTGCGGGACGGGCTTGATGGTCCCGAGGTCGGGGCAGGTGCCCACCACCACGTGGGACCCGCCCCCTCGCAGCGCCTCGACGGCCTCACCCACCCGTCGCGCCGACGGGCCGATCGCGTTGCGGGCCGTGATGTCGTTGCCGCCGATGAGGATCACCGAGATGTCGGGATCGCCGTGTGCGATCTGCATGGCCTCGACCTGGCCCGCGAGACCTTTGGAGGTGGCACCGACGATCGCCTTGATGCTCAACCGCACGTTCCACCCCGCCTCCTCCGCCAAGCCGCGGGCGAGGAGGACGCCGGGCAGCTCGCCGGGGGAATCCGCGCCCAGGCCGGCCGCGAGCGAGTCGCCGAAGATCACCATGTGGACATCGCACGTCATGCCGGGGCGCCACGGCTCGGCGGTGACGGCCCCGGGGCGATAGAGGCCGTCGCCGTCGAAGGGGCGGGAGGTGGGTTTGGGGATCACCCGCCGGGCGGTTCTGGCCTGCTGGGCCAGGAGTTCGTACGCGCCCCGGTAGGCGCCGACCGTGCCCACGGCCACCAGAGCGAGGTTGACGACGATCTTGCGCGCCGGATCATCTGCGTCGGTCATCTGGCGTGGCGTCTCCCTCCGGTGCGGTGGCGTGCGGTGCCGCGTGCCGCGAGCTCGCGGGCCTGCTGTGACAGTTCGACGATAGTCCTGCGCGCCTCGGCGGGCCCCATCGAGAGATCGACCGGGTACTCGACGATCGAGATATCGGTGTGCACTATCCGCCGCGGTTGCGGTGCGTCGTCGCGGCGCTGGGCCGGATAGACGAGGAAGGCACGGTCCACCCCGAGTGCGGTGCAGGCCGCGAGCAGGCGGTAGTGCTCGGCGGCGCGGGCCCGGCGGTCGGTGGGATACGTGGGGACGAAGGTGGTGACGGGTCGGCCCTCGACCTCGTACACCAGCCCGGTCCGCACCGAGATGTGGTCGCCTTCCGACTCGGGAGCGCTGTGGCGACCGCGCCCATCGGCGGAGTCCTCTCCGGATCCGCCCTCGACCCCGGAGCGCCCCTCCGGCGTGCTCTCCTCGATCCCGGAGTCGAGGTGGACGACCGGGTTGTGCAGCACCCGGCCCCCACAGCCGTCGAGGGCCGCGGTCAGTTCGGCCTCGACGAAACGCTCGAACAGCTCCGGCATCTCGGTGACGAACGCGGCCGACGCCGCGTGACCGTCCTCCACCTCGACGGAGATGCGGCGCACGATCCGGTCGGCCAGGGCGAGCGCGTTCTGGAACCGGGCGTTGAGACGGGTCCGCGTCCAGGCGGGGACCGGGGCGCCCTGGCCGATGAGCGTGGCGTCCGCGAGCCGCGCGTCCACCATCGCCAACCGTCGCCGGGTGGCGTCGGGCAGGTCGGGCAGGAACTGCAGACGGTGCGCGGCCGTGCGCAGGATGCGGTTCTCGGCGATGTCCGGGGTGAACTCCGAGTAGGTGACCTCCAGGGGGATGGTCATTCCCGGGTGGCGGCGGATCTGGTCCCCAAGGCGGATACGTCCGCGCACGGTGGTCAGTGCCTCGTCGACCCTGCGGTACCCGCGCAGCAGCCCCGACGACAGGGCCTGATGCGCCAACGCGGCCATGGATTCGGCCACGGAGACCCACAGCTCGTCGTCGTCCCTCGCCTGGACGGCGGACGGGAGGAACGCCGACTCGGCCGCGTGGTCGAGCAGGAAGAACAACTGCGTCAGGCCGAGGTTGGCCGCGGGCAGGACTCTCACGGCCAGGCCCTCGACGCGGACCGAGCCGACGCTGCCGCACGGGATCAGCCGCCAGGTGTCGCGGCCGGCGGGCAGTACCTCGACCAACCCGGTCTGCGACAGGTGCTGAGCGCCCTCCCAGCTCAGGGTGACGAGCCGGCCGCGTCTGTCGAACTCGTCGAACTCGATGGTCTCCGACGCCGCGGAGCCCGCCGAGGGGGAGGTCACGCCCGGCCGATCTTCCGACGCAGTGTGGCGAGCCCGAAGCGCTCGTGGACCTCGGCTCGCGACAGGCGCCCGTAGTAGTGCTCCTCGAGCAGCGGGAGCAGGTCGTACCGCCAGATCGCCTCGAGCCCGCCTGGGTCGGTGGCCCGGTCCTTCATGAAGTACGACGGACCGATGCGCAGGTCGCGGTCCGAGTCGTCGATCTCCGAGTTGAGCGCCTCCAGCAGGTCGGCGGGCTCGGTGGTCTCGCCGCGGGCCTCGAGGTGCCGCCGCAGCACCCCCGCGACGGGCGGGGTGTCCGGGTGGAGTTCCATGAACGCGAACCGCCGCCGGATCGCCGCGTCGACCATGGCGATCGACCGGTCGGCGGTGTTCATGGTGCCGATGATGAACAGGTTGCGCGGCAGCCGGAACGAGGTGTCGGGACTGTACTGGGGCAGGACCGTGCGGTCGCGGTACTCGAGCAGGAAGTACATCTCGCCGAACACCCGCGCCAGGTCGGCCCGGTTCATCTCGTCGATGATGAGGAAACTCGGGTGCTCCCGGCCGGAATCCGACGTCGCGCGCGCGGCCTGGCGGCGCAGCGGGCCGGCCTGAAGGGCGAAGCCGGGCTGGCCCGATTCGGTGAGGGTGGGACGGTAGCCCTCGAAGAAGTCCTCGTAGGCGTAGCTGGGGTGGAACTGGACGAGCTGCACGCGGCTCGGGTCGTCGGCGCCGGCGAGGAAGCGGGCGAGTTCCTGCGCGAGGTAGGTCTTGCCGGTGCCGGGGGGCCCGTAGAAGACGATCTGTTGCCGCTCCTGCAGGGTGTCCACGATCTCCTGCAGCTCCCTGCGCGGCATGTGCAGGCTGTCGGCGAGCTCGTCGGTGATGTCGGGGAGGGTGGGAACCGTTCCCGCGCCCGGGGCCTCGGCCACCTGGGACTCGGCGGAGTGCCGGCCTGGGTGCATGGCGGCGAGCAGGGCGTCCAGGCCGTCGGTGAGGTCCACGACCGTGCCGGGCTCCCCGATCAACTCGGAGAGCGGGCTGGGGAGGGTGTCCAGGTCGAGCGTGACCGAGTGCCACCTCACCGAGCGCTCGAGTTGCTGGCCACCGTCGTCGACGTAGCCCAGGTCGTCGGTGAGGGTGCCCAGGTGCAGTTTGGCGTCGGCGACCGTGGCCACCACGTCCTGGGGGCTCATCCGGGACAGGAAGGTGTGCAGCTCGGCCGTGAGCTGGAACCGCGCCTGGTAGTCCAGGTGCGGATAGCCCTGCTCGACGGCCTGGGACACCTCGAGCCGACTGGCGTGCGCGGGGATGCGGGGCAGGTGTGAGGCGGGCAGCGCGATCCGGTTCTGCGCGACCCACTGCCCGGCCTGGCCGACGCCGCCACGTCCGGGCCGGACCAGCCACGCGCGGCGGGAGTGGTCGTCGCGGTGGCGCTGCCACTGGTTGGCGATCGCGCCGCGGTACCAGTCGACGGGTTGCCCGAGTTGGGCGGTGAGGGTCTCGGCGATGCGGTGCAGGTCCTGGTCGATGTCCAGCTCGTCGATCCCGGACGGGCCGCCGATCAGTTCGGCGAAGGCGTCGCGGATCCGCGTCTTGTGCTCGTGCTTGACGACCGGCTGGAAGTACCCGGGCCAGGCGAGGTACTGCAGGCTGTAGCGGATGGCCCGCCAGTCCCCGGGCGTCGAGCGGGCGGCGCGCTGGAACTCCCACGGGTCCGTGAGCGCCGCGTCCCGCTCGGCCGACTCCAACTCGGCCCAGTGGACGATGAACGTACACAACCACCGCAGGTGTTCGCGCATCTGGACGTTGAACCCCAGGCCACCGGTCAACGGGCCCTTCTCGCCGAGCGCCTCGTCGAGCGCCTCGGGGATCGTCGGCGCGTCGTCCACCCAGGACAGGACGTCCCGGATCCGCCCCCGCTTGAGGCGCGCGGTGACCGTGGACAGGGGCAGCTGCTGGATGTACAGGAGCTCGGCGGCCAGCAGCACCACCGGACGCGGGGCGCCCTCCAACTGGTCGTGGAGCGCCTGCATCACGGGGGAGCGGGTGGAGCCCCCGGAGTCCTCGTCGGTGTGCTCGTCGGCGTCACCGTCCAGGCGCCGGACCAGCTCCTCCGCGACCTCGGGCGTCCAGGTGTAGAGCTCGTCGTCGAACGGTGACTGCCCGGTGCGCAGCGCCGGTCCCAGGACCTGCTCGGCCGCCGCCTCGATCTTCGGTGCGGGGCCCAGAGGCCTGTCATGGGAACCGTCTGTCACGTGGGACTCCTGCTACGCCGGCGCGGGAACGGGCTGGTCGACCCGGGCCCGATGGACGTCAAGAACCTACCACCGGGCCCGTCGTGGCCGGTCAGCTCTGGTACGGCTCCGCGGTCACGATCGTCACGGAGACGGACTTGCCATTGGGGGTCGTGTACTCGCGGCTCTCGCCGACCTTCGCGCCCAGGATCGCGCGGCCCAGGGGGGAGTCGGGGGAGTAGATCTCGAGGTCGTCCTTGCCCGAGCCCTCACCGCGGGTGCCCACGAGGAACGTCTCCTTGGTGTCCTCGTCCCCGTTGTAGTACGCGCGGACGACGGAGCCCACCAGCGCGACGCCGGTCTCCGTGGGGGTCTCGCCGACCTGGGCGGTGGCCAGCAGATCGTCGAGCTGCCGGATCCGGGCCTCCTCCTGGCCCTGCTGCTCGCGTGCGGCGTGGTACCCGGCGTTCTCCTTGAGGTCGCCCTCCTCCCGCCGCTCGTTGATCTCGGCGGCGATGACCGGGCGGTTGGCGATCAGCGCCTCCTTCTCGGCCATGAGGCGGTCGTACGAATCCTGGGTCAACCAGTAGCCCTGGGTGTCGTTCGCCATGAGAGCGCACTCCAATCTGTTCGTGTGTGTGCTGCTGTACGAAAAACACGGCCCCGCGAAAGGAGCCGTGCTGATAGGACGATGCTAACACAGCGGTGACCTGCTGCGGGGCCGGAGAAGCCCTACCTGCGCAGGTAGTCCGGGATGTCGTCGCCGCAGCCGTAGGCGTCGGCCACGAACGCGCGGGCCGAGGTCGCGATGGACATGTCGACCTGGATCGCGCTGTTCGCGGACGGGGGCACGTAGACCTCCCGCCGGCCGACCTCGCCCTTGGTCTGGTCCTGGGCGCGGACGATGCAGTACGCGGCCGTCCCGGGGTCGTCGCGGGTGACGGTCATCACCACGTCGGTCCGACCGTCGTCGACGACCGTCACGCCGATCACCTCGGCGGAGATCGTGGGGGTGGAGCTGAGCCGGTACCCGGCGACGGCGCCGGCCACCACGAGGGCTCCCACGAGCAGGACCAGGAATCCCGCGACCACCTTGCCCGTCACGCCGGATCCGGTGTCGTCGTACCGCCCGGCCGGCGGGGTCCCTGCCGCCTGTGGCGCCACGTCCGACCTCGGCTCACTCATGGTCCCAAGGGTATCCGGGGGCGGGCGACCGGCCTCCCCGGGGGCACCGGTGCCCGGTGTGTCCATAGAATGGCCCCTCACGATCAGAATGGGTCATCCCCGATCCCCGAGCTCTGAAGAACGGCAGGTGCGACGATGGCCGGTCTCCGGCTGATGGCGGTGCACGCCCACCCCGACGACGAGGCGTCCAAGGGCTCCGCGACCATGGCCAAGTACGTGGCCCAGGGCGTCACCGTGCTGGTGGAGACATGTACCGGCGGCGAGCGTGGCAGCATCCTCAACCCTGCGATGGACCGCCCCGACGTCGTGGCCGACCTCGTTCGTGTGCGGCGCCGGGAGATGGCGCGCGCGGCCGACATCCTCGGCGTCGAGCACCACTGGCTGGGCTACGAGGACTCGGGTCTGCCCGAGGGTGACCCGTTGCCGCCGTTGCCTCCCGGATGCTTCGCCCTTGCCGACGACGACGAGGTCACCCGCTCCCTGGTCGCCCGGATCCGGGAGTTCCGCCCGCACGTGATGATCACCTACGACGAGAACGGCGGGTACCCGCACCCGGATCACCTGAAGGTGCACTCGGCGTCGATGGCCGCCTACGAGGCCGCCGCGGACCCCGCCCGCTATCCGGGGACCGGCGAGCCGTGGGCGGTGGCCAAGGTCTACTACACCCACGGTTTCCCCAAGAGCCGTCTGGAACTGCTCGACGAGGAGTTGTTCGCGCGCGACGGCGTCCGGCACTTCGCCGAGTTCCTCTCCCGCTGGGGAGACCGTCCCGACATCATGGAGCGGGTGACCACCCGGGTGGAGTGCGCCGACTACTTCGAGCAACGCAATTCCGCGCTGTTGGCCCACGCCACGCAGATCGACCCCAACGGCTGGTTCTTCGCGGCCCCGGTCGAGATGCAGCAGCGGGTGTGGCCCACCGAGGAGTTCGAACTCGCGGCAAGCCGGGTGGCCGTACCGGTGCGAGCTGAGGGAGAATACGAGTCAGACCTGTTCGAGGGCGTCGACCCGTACGTCCCGCTGCCGGTCGGACCGAGCACAGCGAAGGACCCGCGATGATCACTCTGGGACCGGACGTCCAGATCCTGGCGCACCAGGCGGTGATGGTCTTCGCACAGCACCAGTCGCCGGGCACCCCGGGGTACAACGACCACCCGATGGGGCCGGAGTTCGGCAAGGCCTCGCCGATCGGGATCCCGGTGGTCCTGCTGCTGCTGGTGGCCACCGTGCTGCTGATCCGCAACATGAACAAGCACATCAAGAACCTGCCCGAGACCTTCGACACCGATCATCCCGAGCCCGACCAGCTGGCCGACGAGGGCACGGACCGTGCGGGCGTCGAGGGGGGCGCACCCGCCGACCCTCGCTGATCGTCCCTGCGGCCTACCGCCTCTGAGAGCAGAGAGTGGGTGTACGGCTCGGCCGGATCCCAGGTCACGAGCCCGGGCGCCCGGTAGGGTCATGAGCCGTGTCCGCGCCCCCCGCACTTCGTGTTTCCGCCTGCCTCCTGCTCGCCGTCGCCCTCGCCGCCCCGACCCCGGCCGGTGCCCAGACCGTCATAGACGGACCCAGACTCGGGGTCGCGCAGGTGCTCCGGTTTCCTGATCGGAGCGCCGAGGTCGCGGTCCCGATCCCGGTCCCCGAGGGTCTGAGTCCCAGGACGATGAGCACGACGGTGCAGCTCCCGGTGGACCTCGACCGGGGGCATCTCGAGGCGTGGTCAGGTGGCCTGCTACTGGCCCGGGAGGAGCTGAGATCGGACGCCGAGTTCGAGCGTCTCACCATTCCGCTCGATCGCGGGCGGGTGCGCAACGGCGTACTGAACCTCACCCTGCGGACCGTCCTGCACTCCCGCGGAGAGGCCTGTCCGGACTGGGGCGACCGGTCTCTGGAGCTGCGTGACACCGAGGTGGACTTCGCCGGCGAGCCCGAGGCGCCCCGGGTGCTGGCCGACTTCGTCCCCCCGGTCCTGGAACGCGTGGAGATCTACCTCCCGGACGAGCCGACCCGCGCCGAGTCGGAGGCCGCTGCCCAGTTGGCGCTCCTCGCGTCGTCGAGGTTCGGGCGGACGGGTCTGGAGATCGAGGTGCTCCCTGCGTCGGGGTCCAGGGCTCCGGATGCCTCGCCCTTCACCCGTCGGGCGGAGATCCGTGAAGCCGACGAGTCCCGGATCGACCTGACCGACGACGCCGTCCCCACCGTGGTGGTCACAGGCGACTCCGCCGCCCTGGGGCGCCAGATGCGGTCGGTGACGAGCGACCTGTGGTCGCTGGCCGTCGCGGGTTCGGCCACCCTCGATACGCCTCTCCCGGCGCCCCGCGCCCTGGTGACCGAGGCGACCCTCGACGAGCTCGGACCGGGTTCGCGGTCCGCGCGGTCGGTGGGGTCGGTCTCGGCGAGCTTCGGGCTCGACCAGACCAGCCTCGGGCAGGTGACCGGGGACGTGACCGTAGATCTGGTCGGGTCCTATTCGCCGCCACCGTCCGACCGCAGCGGGCTGATCGTGGTGTCGGCCGGTCAGACCGTGCTGGAGTCGTGGACCGCCGATCAGTCCGGGATCATCGACCGCACGGTGACCGTTCCCGCCGGTGCGCTGAACCGGTACACCGACATCACCGTCTCCCTCCAGACCTCCGGCGCGGGCGCGGCCTGTGGAGTCCTACAACCGTTGACCCTGATCATCGACGGGGCGACCCGGGTCCGTCTGTCCGAACCCGCCTCACCGGCACCGGCCGGGTTCGGGTCCCTCCCGCAGGCGCTCCTACCCCGTCTGCAGGTGGCCACCGGCAGCGGATCGCTGGAGGACACCGCGCGGGCCGTGCGGATCCTCGCCGAACTACAGGCGCTGTCCGCCACGCCGCTGCTGCCCGAATGGGTGAGCCCGGAGACCCTCCTGGACGGCAACGTCCCCGGATTACTGGTGACGTCCGGGTCCGCCCCGTCCGATGTCGACCTGCCCCTGACTCTGACCGGCGGTCGCACGCTGGAGGTGGTGGGAGCGCAGGACGATCAGCCCGCGACGTTGCGGTTCTACGAGGACGTCGACTTCGCGTCGATGCAGGTGGTCCAGGACGGTGATCGAGCGCTCCTGGTGGCCTCGTCCAGTTCGGGTTCGGCGGAGCTCGACCGCACGCTGGAGTGGTTGGACGACGAGCCGGGTCGATGGTCGATGTTGGCCGGAAACGTCCTGTTCACCGCTCCGGACAGGGAGCCGATCGAACTGTCCACGGTCGAGGCGATCGATGGGGACGCGAGTCAGGAGGAGGAGGGAACCGACGGCGTCCGCACCGCACTGCTCGTCGGTCTGGTGATCACGCTGGCGGGGGCGGCGGTCGCCGGGCTCGTCTGGGCGGCCTCTCGTCGCCGTCGGGTCCGCCCGCGGCGGTGAAACCCGCCCAGGCTCTCCCCGGCGCTCTCGGTGAGGGAGCGGATCACGTCGCGAGGTGGGCGCTGCTCGTCGTGCTCGCCGCCGCCGGGTTCTGGCGGACGTGGGCGAGGATCGCAGGGGAGGTGACGGCCGGCTCCGGTAGCGAGGTGTTCCTCGCCGCCCCCGTCGGTGCCGTGCTCACCGCCGTGGCCTTGCACCTGAGGCGGCGCCCGGAGTTGCCGATCCACGACCGGCAGAGCGACAAGATCGCGGGGACGATCGTCCTGGCCATCGCGCTGATGATCGAGTGGCTCGTGCTGCCCCGGTACACGGAGACCTATGTCCTGTTGCACCTGGACTTCATCGCCGCCTGGATGTTCCTCCTGGGTGGATCGGTGTTCTTCTTCGGGACGCGCCGCACCTTCCGGTACTGGCCGTCCTGGCTGCTCCTCACCGTCGCGACTCCGGGTGCGTTGCGCCTGGCGGTGTTCGCCTTGGGTGGAGGCTGGGGGGCGGAGGCGGTGGTCATGGTGCTGGTGGTCTCCGTGGGGCCGCTGGCGATCCTCGGGCCGCCGGCACTCCGCCGCCTCCGCGGGGCCGGTGCGGCGGAGGACCGGCGGTCGGGTGGTTCACCCCTGCCCTCGTTGGTGGTCTCTCCACGTGAGGCCTGGCGCAGCGCACCTCTGGTGATCGTCGTGGCCGTGCTCCTCTCCCTCGCGCCGCTGCCGGCGGGGATCGATGAACGACTGTCCCCGGGGCCCGGTGCCCTGAACGGGGCAGGTCAGATCCTCCCCGCGGGATGGGAGGAGGTCGACAGGATCGACTACCCGTGGGCCGAGCGGATGTTCGGGCCGTCAGCCACTCTGGAGCGTCAGATGATCAGGGCGACGCGCGTCCGGGCCGACTGGGACGAGCTCCTGCGCCCCAGGGTGGCGGCGGTGCAGACATTGACCGTCGGTGATCCGGGGGTTCTCGAGGTGTTCCCGTTGGAGATGATGTTCGATCTCAGTTCGGCACGGATCAGTCCGCCCCGGCCGGTACCACTCAACCGGGGCGTCTCCGCGCGGTACCGGACGGTGATCGACGACGAGAACCTCCTCACCTGGAGCGTGATGTCGTTCGTCTGGACACGGGCGGGGGACAGGATCCAACGTGTCACGCTCATCACCGTGGACAACCACGAGTTCGACGCCGAGTTCCCGCCGGCCGTTCCCGGCTCGCGGTCGTTCTCGCGCCTGCTCAGCCTGGCGCTGCGCGGAGCGGGTGCGGTCACCGACACCAATTCGCAGGAGAAGGATCTCGATATGCTGACCGAGCTCGCGACCGACCTCGTGGAGGCGCAGTGGACGGACGGGTAGATCCGGAGCCGGCGACCCCCGAGACCGCCGACCCGGACGACATTCGCAGCGAGGCGGCCCTCCACGACGCCGTGCACGGATTGTTCGAACGCGACCCGTCCGCCTCGGCGGCGGTGCCGTTCGTGCCGTGGCAGAAGTGGGCAGGACTCACCGGGGTCGCCGTGGTGGTCCTCGCCCTGGTCGTGGCCACCACCCCGACCCTCATCGCGTTGACGGCGGTGAGTACCGCCGTCTACCTCATCACGCTCGCCGACCGGCTCCTCCTCCTCGGCCGCGGGCTGGCGCGGGAGTCGATCCTGCACGTGGAGGACGACCGCGCCCTGGCCGTGCCGGACTCCGACCTGCCCACGTACTCGGTGCTGGTGCCCGCCTACAACGAGCCGGAGGTGATCGGCGACCTCATCGACGCCGTGAGCTCCATCGACTACCCGGCCGACAAGCTGGAGGTGTTGTTGCTGCTCGAGGCCGACGACGACGTGACGATCGACGCGGCGGAGGCCGCCGGTCTGGGCGAGGTGTGCCGGATCCTGCGGATCCCCCCGGCCGATCCCCGCACCAAGCCCAAGGCGTGCAACTACGCGTTGCACTACGCCACCGGGGAGATCATCACGATCTTCGACGCCGAGGACCGCCCCGATCCCCTCCAACTCCGGCGCGTGGCGGTGGCCTTCGCCGATCTCGACGACGAGGTGGTGTGCGTCCAGGCCAAGCTCGCGTTCCACAACGGGTCGCAGAACATGCTCACGGCGTGGTTCACCGCCGACTACGCGCTGTGGTTCAACTTCCTCCTACCCGGTCTGATGAAGTCCAGCTCGCCCATCCCGCTGGGGGGCACGTCGAACCACATCAAGGCCGACGTGCTGTCCGAGATCGGCGCGTGGGATCCGTACAACGTCACCGAGGACGCCGACCTGGGTGTGCGGATCGCCGCCCGCGGACACCGGACGGCCGTGCTCGACTCCACCACCCTGGAGGAGGCCAACCCTGACCCGATCAACTGGATAAGGCAGCGTTCTCGCTGGTACAAGGGGTACCTGCAGACCTGGCTGGTGCACATGCGTCATCCGGTCACGCTGTGGCGCACCCTCGGCACGGTGAGCATGTTCCGCTTCACGACCCTGCTGGCCGGGACCCCCGTGATCGCCTGCCTCAACATGGTGTTCTGGCTCGTGACCCTGTCCTGGATACTCGGCCAACCGGCCGTCATCGAGCAGGTCTTCCCCGCCTACGTGTACTTCCCCGCGTTGATCTGCCTGGTGCTCGGCAACTCGACGATCCTCTACTCGAACTTCATCGCCTGCCGGGAGACCGGCAACGCGGCGCTGTGGTGGGCGTGTCTGACGGTCCCGCTCTACTGGGTGCTCATGTCGATCGCCGCGATCAAGGGCACCTATCAGCTCTTCGCCAACCCCTCCTACTGGGAGAAGACCGTGCACGGGTTGGCGTCATGAGGGGGGTCGGCGTCATGAATCGACCGCCGGTCGGCATCACGCTGGGACCGGCCTCGTGAGATCCCGTCCCGTCGCCGTCTTCTGCGCGTTCACGCTGCTGTACCTGGCGGTGGGGCTCTACCTCTCCCTCGGTGCCAACTACCTGCAGGGCGACGCGTTGAGTCGCGTGGCCGACACGCGGGCCGCGCTGCTGTCCAGAGACCCGCATCTGGCGGCCATCGGCTTCATCTTCACCCCGCTCACCGCGCTCGCCCAGCTCCCGCTCGTCAGTCTGTCCGGGTGGTTCCCGGGTCTCACCAGATGGAGCCTGACCGCGGTGGCGGTGAGCGCGCCGGCGATGGCGGCCGCGGTCACCCAGATCCACGCACTCGCGGGGGAACGCCAGTGCCCGGCCTGGTTCACCTGGGGGGTCACCCTGGTCTTCGGATTGCATCCGATGATCGTGTACTACGGGGCGAACGGCATGAGCGAGGCCCTGTTCGTCTTCTTCGTGGTGTGGGCCGTGCGCCGCCTCGTCCGGTGGATGACCACGGACGACGTCCACGATCTGATGGTGGCCGGCTTCGCGCTGGGGATGTCCTACCTGGCCCGCTACGACGCACTGGCCGCCTCGGGCGCTGCAACCCTCGTCGTCGTGGTGGTGTCATACCGGCGCAGCCGCAGGACCGAGACGGCGATCCTCGACGGCGTGATCCTCGCCGCGCCCACCGCACTGGCGTTCCTCGTGTGGGCGGCGACCAGCTGGCTGGTGACCGGCAGTGCGCTCGCGCAGTTCTCCTCGCGCTACGGCAACGCCGCGATCCTCGAGCAGTCCGGAGGGGGTTCCACCGGGGGGCTGTCGGCCCTCGGGTTCTCGGCGGCCGAGATCGTCGCGCTCGCCCCGGCACTCGGTGTGGTCCTGCTGGTGTGCGTGGTGCTGTCGGTGCGCCGCCGGGATCCTGAACCGCTGGCCGCCGTGGTCCTCGTGGCGGTGCTGGGCTTCGCGGTGTTCACCTACCTGCGCGGCATGACGTTCCCGTTCCTGCGGTTCTATATCAGCGCGATACCCCTGATCGTCGTGCTGGCGGTGTTCTGCGTCCCGCGCGGGGGTGTCATGACCACCCGGCGGCCCGGCCCCCGGGCGACCGCGAGAACACAGGACCAGCTCGCGGGCGGGCGCCTCGTCCCGACGGGAATGCTCATCCTCCTCGCGGCGGGAGTCCCGTTCAGTGCAGTGGCCATGGCCTCCCCGACACTGTCCCAGGAGCAGCACGCGCTACACGCGGTGATCCTGCCCGAGTCGGGGAACAGGCCCCCGGAGCTCAGGATGCAGCAGGAGGCGATCGTCGCATCGTTCGACACCGAACGACGACTCGCCGACTACCTGGACTCCCTCGACCTGCCCGAGGGGGCGGTCATCATGGACACGGTCCACGGCTTCCCGATCATCGCCTCCACCACCAGGCCCGAACAGTTCGTCATCCCCTCGGATCGCGACTTCGTCGAGATCCTCAACGACCCGGCGGCCAACGGTGTCCAGTTCCTGCTGACGGTGCCCGCCGAGGGGCGTGGCACCTCCGACGCGCTCAACCTCCGCTATCCGACCGTCCACGAGAACGGGGCCCAGCTCGGCAGCCTGGAGTTCGAGGTGGTCAACTCCGGTAGCGACCGCCCGACCTGGAGACTGTGGCGGGTGTACGAGTAGTCCGCGGCGCGCCGCGCACCGGCTGGAAAGGGCCGCGCGGACGGCCGGAACCGCGCCGGACACCGTCGCCGGGATCCGGTGGTGGTCCGGGAACCGTCGACTATTGTCAGCTCATGAAGAACTCTGCCATCGTCGGGGTGCTGGTGCTCGTCCTGACGCTGGCCTGCGCGGCGCCGCCGGATTCACGATCGCAGGCGCAGCCACATCGCGCGACGGTCTCCGGGGGAGAGCTCCACCTCGACGGCCAACCCTGGTGGCCGACCGGCCTCAACGCCTATCAGTTGGCGACGGACTGGAGCGTCAACCGGGGATGCGGCGCGATGGTCGACCTCGACGCGTACTTCGGTTCACTTCCGGACGGTGCCGCCACGCGATTCAACGTCTTTCAACAGCTCGCCGTGAACAAGTTCACCGGGGCCCTGGACTTCGCCCCGATCGACGCGGTCTTCGCCGCCGCGGAGCGCCACGATCAGATGGTGATCCCGGTTCTCGTGGGCCAGGACGGCGCCTGCGAGGACGAGCAGTACAAGGACCGCGACTGGTACCTGGACGGCTGGGAACAACCCACGGCGATGCCACTGAGCTACCGAGACTGGGTCACGACCGCGGTCGAACGGTGGTCGGGCTCGCCGGTGATCGCGGCCTGGGAGCCGATCGGGGAGCCCGAGACCGCGGTATGCGGAACGGCCGACTGCCACTGGCAGTACCGGACCTGCCCGGCGGACTCCGCGCAGGTTCTGCGTGAGTGGACCGACGAGGTCGGGCAGCTGATCCGGGACCGCGACCCCGGCCGACTCATCACCGCCGGCCTCCTGGGCGGGGACCAGTGCGGGCTGGTGGCCGATGGGTACAGACTCATCGCCGAATCCCCGTACGTCGACGTGCTCCAGTATCACGACTACGACAACGCGGGATTCTTGCCACTGCGCCTCGCGCAGACCGACAAGCCGCTAGTGGTCACCGAGCTCGGGATCGCTGCGGGGTCCTGCCTGGCCCTCGAGGATCGTGCGGTCCTCATCGGGGAGCGCATCGACGACTACGAGGCAATGGGTGCGGCAGGGGCCATGCTGTGGGCGTTCGTCCCGGACCCCAGGCCGGGCGAGTGCACGTACGACATCGGCCCGGAGGACCCCATCAGGGCGCTGCCCCAGATCGCGCGGAACTAGCTCGTCCGCCCCGGGTCAGGTCGCCCCACCGAGCAGATCGCCCATCGGGACGAAGTCGCCGAACTCGTCGTCGTCGTTCCTCCGGCCCCGGCCCGCATCCGAACGGGTCGGCGCCACCGCACCGGGGGCGACCCCGGCGAACCGCAGCATGTAGTCGGCCAGTTCCGTGCCGACGCGCTGCGCGCGCGTGGACAGCGACTCGCCCTCGCCACCCGGGGCGACCGCCCCGAAATCCTCGGACGCCGCGAACACCGAGGTCGGCACCACGTCGGCCTTGAGATAGGCGAACATCGGTCGCAGTGCGAAGTCGATCGCCAGCGAGTGCCGGACGGTGCCACCGGTCGCCCCCAGTGCCACCGGGACGCCGGCCAGCGTTCCGGGGTCGATCACGTCGAAGAAGGACTTGAAGAGGCCCGAGAACGACTGGTTATAGGTGGGCGTCACCGCGATCACCCCGTCCGCGCGGCCGATCTCCTCGAGGGCCGCGCGCAAGGTGTCACCGGGGAACCGGGTGAGCGTGGCGTCGACGACCTCGTGGGCGAGCCCCCGGACCTCAAGAACCGCCACGTCGACGTCCTGACCGTGACGCGTCAGGGCCTCACGGGTGGCCGAGGTCAGCCGGTCGGCCAGCATCCTGGTACTCGACGGCACCGAGGTGCCAGCCGAGACCACGACCAGCCGCAGCGGGCGGGCGTCGGGCGAGTGAGTGGGGGTCACTTGCTGCTCCTTCCGGCCGGTGCCTGCGCGAGACGGGACTCGGTGCGACGGGCGCGCGCCAGGGACTGCTCTTGCGCGCGCTGTCCGCCCTCGACCGTCAGGCCGGTCCAGTTGTCCCCGGTGCCGAACCGGTAGGCGTCCGAGTAGGCGGGCTCGCCCTCGGCGGCCAGTGCGGCGTCGCGTGCTGCGACCCGGGCTGCGTGGGTCGGTCCGTCCGGCACGTGGGCCGGCCGCTTCGCGTCGAGTTCCCGGCGCAGGACCGGCACGATCTCGGTGCCGAGGATCTCGATCTGCTCCATGACGGTCTTGCGGGGCAGTCCGGCGTGATCGATGAGGAACATCTGGCGTTGGTAGTCGCCGACGTGCTCGCGCATGGTCAGGTAGCGGTCGATGACCTGCTGCGGGGAGCCCACGGTCAGCGGGGTCTGGGCGGTGAAGTCCTCGAGCGACGGGCCGTGGCCGTACACCGGTGCGTTGTCGAAGTAGGGGCGGAACTCGTCCACGGCGTCCTGGCTGTTGGGGCGTGCGAAGAACTGACCGCCCAGGCCCACGATCGCCTGATCCGCGGAACCGTGGCCATAGTGCTCGTAGCGGCGGCGGTAGAGCTCGACCATCTGCTTGGTGTGGCTGATCGGCCAGAAGATGTTGTTGTGGAAGAACCCGTCACCGTAGTAGGCGGCCTGCTCCGCGATCTGCGGCGAGCGTATCGACCCGTGCCAGACGAAGGGTGCGACCCCGTCGAGGGGGCGCGGGGTTGAGGTGAACTGCTGGAGGGCGGTCCGGAACTTGCCCTCCCACTCCACCACGTCCTCGTGCCACAGGCGGTGGAGCAACTCGTAGTTCTCTATCGCCAGCGGCAGTCCCTGCCGGATGTCCTGGCCGAACCACGGGTAGACCGGTCCGGTGTTGCCACGCCCCATCGTCAGGTCGACCCGGCCCCCGGCCAGGTGCTGGAGCATGGCGTAATCCTCGGCGATCTTCACCGGGTCATTGGTGGTGATGAGCGTCGTGGCGGTGGACAGGATGATGTCCGAGGTCTGCCCCGCGATGTAGCCGAGGGTGGTGGTGGGGGAGGACGTTACGAAGGGCGGGTTGTGGTGCTCTCCCAGCGCGAAGACGTCCAGGCCCACCTGCTCGGCCTGAATCGCGTACTCGACTACCGCTTCGAGGCGCTCGTGCTCGGTGGCCACCTGCCCGGTGTGCGGGTCAGGGGTGATGTCGGCGATGGAGAAGATCCCGAACTGCATGATCGCGAGCCTTTCAGTCTGTTGGGGCGTTCCCTCTGGTTGATGCGTTCCATCCTAACTTGCTGACATGTCAAACAACAGGGGGGTGCCGAGTATTCCGTATCACTCGCGGGGCTTGACGAATCGCGCGTTCCGCCACGAGGTGGGGCGTCGGGGTGTGAGGATTCGACGACTGTCAACAGGAGGCGCCGTGACCGAGTGGATCGTTCGAAGGTGGGTCCGTTTCGGCCACGACAGGCTCTACGCCGCGACCCCGGGCGGAACCGACCTGGGATACCTCGATCTCGCCACCGGCCGCTACCACTCCGACGACCTCAGCAACCTGCCGCTGTTGCGCAAGGCGATCGAGGACCACATGGGCGCCCGGCGGCACGGCGGGTCGGTACGAGAGCCGAACCGGCAACCTCAGGGGAACGCTTCGCCGACGGCGTCTCCAGCCGGGACCCCGGTGGCGCCACCGACGCTCCCGACACCGCTTTCCCCGACACCGCTGGCACAGTCGCCGGGGCCGGTCGCGGCGACTGCCCCGGTTCCGCCTCCGGCCACAGCGCCGCCCCTGACCACAGCGCCGTCAACCCGATCCGGGCTGAGGTGGCACGATCTTTCGGACACTCGTGCGGGGGCGGCCGCCCGCGAGCGGGCACTCGCCGAACGGGAGGCGCAGGGGATGGTGCGCCACATGTTCGCCCGGGTCTTCGATGCGAAGACGGACGAGCGCGCGTGGCGCATCGGTGCGGATGGTGAGCAGGCGGTCGGTGATCAGCTGGCCGCACTGGATGCTCGGTGGAGAATCCTGCACGCCGTGCGCGTGGGGGAGCGGGGTGCCGATATCGACCACGTGGTGATCGGACCGGGCGGCGTGTTCACCGTGAACTCCAAGAATCACCCCAAAGCCTCGATCTGGGTGGGCGGCGACACCTTCATGGTCAATGGCAGTCGGGTTCCGTACATCCGCAACAGTCGGCATGAGGCGAGGCGCGCATCCCGTCTGCTGGCGGAGCATGTCGGCTTCCCGGTGCCGGTCACCGGGGTGATCGCGGTGGTGGGAGCGCGCCGGGGATTCACCGTGAAGAACCAGCCGATAGATGGCGCTGTGACGGTGGTGACCAGGCGCGGCATCAGGCGATATCTCACATCGCAGCCGCAGCGACTGGGATTGCGCGAGATCGACGCGATCCACGAGGTCGCCAGACGATCCACGACATGGCATCGCTGAACCCGAGCAGGACCCTGTCAGGCGGGGTGGGGGCGGTGGGCGCCGGGTGGGTTGGTGAGGTGGCCGTCGTCGGTGATGAGGCGGTCGAGGTGGTGGCGCCATCGGTGGTCGAGGATCCGGTCTCGGGCCTGTGCCAGGGGGCCGTGTGGGGTGGTGCGGTGTTCGTGTCCGGTTTCGGTGATGATGGTCAGTTCGCCCAGGGGTCCGGGCCGGTAGGCGCAGTGGCCGAAGGTCTTCTCGCGGTGGTGCTTGCGGCACAGGCAGATCAGGTTCCATTCGGCGGTGGGTCCGCCGAGTTCGGGACGCTGGTGGTCGAAGGCGATGACGTGGTCGATCTCGCAGTCGTGGGCGTCGACCGTGCACCCGGGGTGGCGGCAGGTGCCGTCGCGTAGCCGGATCCGTTCGGCCAGGGCGGGAGTGATGAAGTACTTGAGCACCGCGTCGGGCAGGTCGAGCACTCCGGGTT
>NZ_JAALDW010000528.1:0-129 GCF_014145055.1 Dietzia sp. DQ11-38-2 | reverse complement strand
AGTTCCTCGCACAGCCAGTCGAAGCTGGCGTAGGCGCCGGTGACGAACTGCACGCGGTTGGGCAGTCCCTGGGCGATGCTGTCGATGACCGAGATCCGCACTGGTTGCTCGGTGCCCCAGGACGCCCCG
>NZ_JAALDW010000527.1:0-1765 GCF_014145055.1 Dietzia sp. DQ11-38-2 | reverse complement strand
CGCCGCCGAGCGACTCCGGGGCCAGGGCGGCGGGCACGCCCGCGCGGACCAGTTCGTCCCAGAAGCGGGCATGGAACCGGGCGGTCTCACGGCCCGTGCCGCCGGACTCGGTGCCGGGTCCGAACCGCGCGTCGAGCTCGCGGAGTGACTCGTCGGTGACCAGCCGCTCGCCCATGTCGCGGACGAGGGCGGTCAGGTCGGTGGTGGTGTCGTCGACGCGGAAATCCATCTCAGCGCTCCTTGCTGGACGTGGCGGGGGCGATCCGCGGCGCCGGTGGCAACCCGAGTCCGGCGGCGGCGATGATGTCGCGCTGGACCTCGTTGGTGCCTCCGCCGAAGGTGAGGATGAGGGCCGAACGATGCAGCTTCTCGATGCGCCCGTGGAGGACGGCGGTGGGGGAGTGGGAGCGTTGGAACCCGGCGGAGCCCAGCACCTCCATGAGGAGCCGGTACGCCTCGCACGCGGTCTCGGTGCCGTACACCTTGGTCGCCGACGCGGCGATGCGGGTGGGCGTGGTGGAGTCGGCGGAGACGATCTCCCAGTTGCGCAGCGCCAGGTACTCGGCCATCGCGTGGACGCGGGCCAGGTGGGTGCGCACCCACTCGTTGTCGATCACGTCTCCGCCGCCGGGCAGGCCGACGTCGGCCGCACGCGTGGTGCGCGCCCACTCCAGGACCTGCCGGAGCGAGGCCTGGAGCGGACCGGCGGCCGTGAGGGCGACCCGCTCGTGGTTGAGCTGGTTGGTCATGAGCGGCCACCCGCCGTGTTCGGGCCCGACCAGGTTGGAGGCGGGCACCACCACGTCCTGGTAGTAGGTGGCGCTGGTGTCCGGGCCCGCCATCGTGTGGACGGGAGTCCACGAGAACCCCTCGGCGTCGGTGGGCACCATGATCATCGAGATGCCCTTGTGTCGCTTGGCGTCCGGATCGGTGCGTGCGGCCAGCCAGATCCAGTCCGCGTAGGCCACGAGGGACGTCCACATCTTCTGCCCGTTGATGCGGTACACCTCCCGGCCCGCGTGCTCCCCGGTCCCGGCCTCGCGCACGGCCCGGGTCTTCAGGGAGGCGAGGTCGGTGCCCGATTCCGGCTCGGAGTAGCCGATGCCGAAGTGCAGCTCGCCGCGGCTGATCCGGGGCAGGAAGTAGCTCTTCTGCTCCTCGGACCCGAAGGCCATGATCGTCGGCGCGACCGAGTTGATGGTGAGGAAGGGCACCGGGACCCCGGCGATCGCGGCCTCGTCGGTGAAGATCAACTGCTCCACCATCGGGCGGTTCCGACCGCCGAACTCCTCCGGCCATCCGATCGTCAGCCAGCCGTCGCGGCCCATCTCGGCGACGATCTCACGGTAGGCGTTGCCGTGGCCGTATTCGCCGGTCGTGGAGGTGAAGGCCTCTCGGCGCTCGGGGGTCATCAGGGCGGAGAAGTACTCGCGCAACTCCCCGCGCAGCCGTTGCTGGTCTGTGGTGTAGGTGATGTCCATATGCCCTAAGCTCATCTCGAGTGGAACACGTTCTAGTGTCGTGTCTCACATAGTATCGAATCATGCTCGCGGCCACAGTGGTCGCGGGCCCGGCCAAGGAGGACGGGTATGAGGATTGACGTGGATCCCGACCGCTGCGAGGGGCAGGCCGTGTGTGTCGGGCTCGCCCCGAAGGTCTTCGAGTTGAACGACGACGACGAGGTGGTGCGGGTGATCGTCGACGAGGTCCCCGAGGAACTGCAGAAGCGCGCGCTCAAGGCTGTCGAGAAGTGCCCGATGGCGGC